>JALREE010000276.1 GCA_023256835.1 Pseudomonadales bacterium
TACCACCCACTGCATTAGTCACACCAGAGAAAGTTACCCATTCACCATCTTGAATACCTGATGTAATATTTAGAATCTGAACTAGGTTTGATCCATTAGTTGTTGAGAAGCAGTTATCACTTGAAGGTACAGTTGTAGAAGTATAGGTAACACGAAGAGGGGTTATGTCATGTATAGTAGTACCTGAATTTACATAGATCTTTTCATTAGTACCAATTGCAGTAAGTTTGCTGCCGTCTATTGCAGCCCACGTAAATAGACTACGTGCTGGTGGCCGGTTCCCTGTTTGCCCTGTTTGCAGGTACGTACTACTGGCTGCCCAAGTGGTCCGGCCGCATGTATGACGAGCGTCTGGGCAAGCTGCACTTCTGGCTGTCCTTCATCGGTGTGAACGTTCTCTTCTTCCCGCAACACTTCCTGGGGCTGGCCGGCATGCCGCGCCGTATCCCGGACTACGCACTGCAGTTCGCCGACTTCAACTGGATCTCCAGTATCGGGGGCTTCCTTTTCGGCGCGTCCCAGTTGATCCTCCTGGTGGTCGTCATCAAGTGCGTGAAAGGTGGCAAGAAGGCAACTGCTCAAGTCTGGGAAGGTGCTCAAGGTCTGGAATGGACAGTGGATTCCCCCGCTCCGTACCACACCTTCACGACACCGCCTGACCCCAAGCTGATCCACGCCCAGTAATCATCACTGAGAGAGGACCCTGGAAAATGCGTAACGAATCACCTGCTGCGTCGACAATAAGAATCGTCAAGCGACTCCTGTTGGTAGTGGTCGGCATGTTCGGTTTCGGATTCGCCATGGTTCCTCTCTACGATGTGATCTGTGACATCACTGGTTTGAATGGCAAGACATCCGGGCGCTACGCAGAAGCCGAGCCGGTTCCCGTCGAGGATCGCAAGATCACTGTCCAGTTCATGGCGCAGAACAGCGAAGGGATGTCCTGGTATTTCGAGCCCAATGACGCACAGGTCACTGTCAGCCCAGGTGAAGTGAAGGTTGTCAGCTACAAGGTCAGAAATCCCAATGCCTATGCCATGGTCGGTCAGGCAATACCCAGTGTTGCCCCCAACGAGGCCGCGCAGTACCTGATGAAGCTGGAGTGTTTCTGCTTCCAGGAGCAACCGCTTGCACCGGGCGAGGAAGTGGACATGGCGATCCGCTTCTTCGTCGACGAGAACATTCCAGAGAAAATTACAAAATTGACGCTGTCCTACTCGCTGTTTGACATCACGGACTATGAAATTTCCGGCGACGAGATAACGGCACGATAGCCTGACACAATCTGATCTTTATTGGAGAAAGCAAATGGCCAGTACCGGCTCCCACGAAACTTACTACGTACCAGAACAGACGAAACTGCCGTTCTTCGCATCTATCGGTCTGTTTCTGACAGTGTTTGGTCTGGGCAATGTCCTCAATGATATCCAGGCTGCGGAAAGCACTGCAGTCGCCACGTGGATGTCACTGATTGGCTTTACCCTGTTGTCCTTCATTCTGTTCCAGTGGTTCAGCACGGTGATCCGTGAAAATCACGCAGGTCTGAACAGCGACCAGCTTAAGCGCTCCTATGTCTGGGGTATGGCCTGGTTCATCTTCTCGGAAGTGATGTTCTTTGCGGCGTTTTTCGGGGCGCTCTACTACGTGCGCAACTTCTCGGTGCCCTGGCTGGGAGGTCTGGGTGACAAGGCTGTCACTGGTGAAATCCTGTGGCCGGAGTTCGAAGCCGCGTGGCCCCTGATCAACAATCCGGACAGCCAGCTTTTCACCAATCCGCATGAAGCTCTGAATGTCCATGAATGGAGTGTCAGCTACTTCGCAAGCTTCCTGCCCTTCTGGAACACCGTAATCCTGCTGACCTCGAGCGTCACCGTGCACTTTGCCCATACAGCCCTGAAGGCTGGCAATCGCAAGGGGCTGATCAGCTGGCTGTCATTGACAGTTGGCCTGGGTGTGCTCTTCCTGGCTCTGCAAGGCATGGAGTACATCGAGGCCTACGATCACTATGGGCTGACACTTGACTCAGGCATCTACGGCTCGACGTTCTTCCTGTTGACTGGTTTCCACGGCTTCCACGTGACCCTTGGAACCTTCATGCTGGCGGTCATGCTTGCCCGTGCCCTGAAAGGCCACTTCAAGCCGGACGATCATTTCGGCTTCGAGGCCGCCTCTTGGTACTGGCACTTCGTTGACGTGGTGTGGGTCGGCCTGTTCATCTTCGTATACCTGCTCTGAACCAGAGCAGAGGCGCAGAGGGCATACTGTGCAGCGTTCGTCGCGCAATATGCCCTCTCGAATCGTGACCGCTGGAAAACAATAACACCTCCTCTGCTGTACTTAGAGCCAGGGTGCATTCAGGGCGAGCTGGCCTGTCATCAGTCCGATGAAGATGCACAACATCATGATCACCGCCAGGGTCACGCGAACACCCAGCGCATACAACACTCGCTTCGACCGGCCCTTGTCCTGGTAGAAGAACACAAAGCCAGCAACCAGACTGGCTAGAATTCCAATCAACAACAACACTATCAATGTCTTGAGCATGCAAACCTCTGCGAAGTGAAATTTGCAGGCATGATAGCAGACCCCTCCTTGCACGGGGCGCCTGCACTTACTGGAATACGGCATGACTATACGCTTCTCGCCCGGCTGGAAAATGACGCTCTTCACGGCGCTGCTGTTGCCACTGCTGTTGACTCTAGGTGCATGGCAACTGGACAGAGAGGTGGAGAAAATCGAACTTCAGGCGCTACATGAGCGTCGCACCGCCTCAGCGCCAGTTTCAGTCGAACAGTTGGACTGGCAACGAGGAGACATCGCCTATCAGCCGGTGACCCTGACGGGGCAATTCGACAACGAACGTTACCTGTTGCTTGACAACCGCATACAAGGCGGCCGCGTCGGCTACGAAGTGTTGATGCCATTCACGACTTCGAGCGGGCAGACGCTCATCGTCAACAGGGGATGGATCGCACAGGGCACCACTCGAGAGCAATTGCCAACTGTGATGCCTGTGGAGAATTCCGTGACGATTTCCGGCAGTGTGTATGTGCCTGTCTCTGAGACATTTGTTCTCAGTGAAGCGCAGGAAGCGCAGATCGTCGATTGGCCGAGAGTGGTGCAGAAGATCGACGTGACTGCCTGGAGTGAGCTGCTCCAGATGCCACTGTTGCCTCACACCGTCAGAATCAGCCAGGACAGCCCGGGGGCGCTGACAGCCCACTGGCCCACGGTCAATATGGAACCGGAAAAGCACAGAGGCTACGCCGTGCAATGGTTTTCGATGGCTGCCGCTCTACTGCTCATGTATGTCTACTTTGGAACACGCAATACCACCCACCTGCCCAACGATGAGTGATTATGGACGCGACCCTCAAGAACAAACTGAAACTCACCTTTCTCTTGCTCATCACCGCGCTGCCTGTCTCGCTGGCGACCTTCTCGTTCCGAGATGCCATTGAAGAAGGCTCACAGAGTGGCACGGTCAATAAAGGCCACCTGATCAACCCCCCAGCGGACATAAGCGCGCTGGCCATGCGTGATCTGGAGGGACTGCCAGCCTTCAAGACTTTCGAGGAAGAGATCGCCGCCCTCGCCCCAGGCGAAGAGTACGAGATAAAGCCGTGGTTGATGGTCTACGTAAATGGTGCTGATTGCGATGCGAGCTGCGAGGACAGGATTCACTATCTGCAGCAGCTCCACATCGCACTGGGCAAGAACATACAGCGGGTACGTCGTTACTACCTGAACACGGACATGGCTCCGTTCTCGGAGGAAACTGCCGCGCACTTCCGTGAGACGTATCCGAGCATGGGCTTGGCCTACTCGGACAAGCAAACCCTGCGGGAAAACATGCTGGCGGCAGGAGTCACGCTCGACCCAGCCACACAGTCATACGTGTTGCTGATCGACCCAGTGGGAAATGTCATGATGTATTACACCGAAGAGCATACTCCCGAGGACATCATGACAGATCTGGAAACACTGCTGCGCTATTCCAGCCTTGGCTGAAACGAGGGTTGCAGCCCGATGGTACGGACGCTTCAAGCGGCCGCTCAAGTCAGCATTTCTCAGCTCAATGAGTACGGTCGGGAACTGTGGCGACAATGCCGCATGTGAAGCTTTCTTCGGGACGCTCAAACGAGAACGGACTTCTCGACGACAACACAGGACTCTGGAAATGGAAAATGAGACTCCGGCATCCTGGACGGATGCCGGAACTGGAGAAAACCCCTTCTGAATCAACTGACTTTGAGTTCAGCGAACGGGTTCAGGAAACTGGAATCCACTGCGGCCAGCTGGCTCTCAGGATGGCGGGACGCCATCATCTGCTTGATCCGCTCCTCCTGGTCCTTCTTGGCGTAGATCAGGATGACATACTTGCCTGCCTCGATGTCCTCGTGAAACGCGGAAATCTTCTTGTTCTCGCGGGCGACGCCGGCGAGTCCGCCCACCCACGCGCCGAAACAGATGAACACGAAGATCATCGCAGCATAGCTGAGCAGAGGAACATCCGGGCCAAAGAGCTCAGCCGACATGCTGACAGCTGCAAGCGCCAAGCCTGCGGCGAAACCGCTGGCAGCGCCGATGAGGCCGCCACGGACAAGGTCGAGAGTTTCAAGATAGTTGCTGGAGTGAAGTCTGGTTCTCGCAAGGCCGCCCTCATCCTTGCTCACGATATGAAGATACCAGTCACCAACGCCGATGGCGTGCAGGTCTTCAGAAATTTCCTTCGTGCTTTTCAGGGTGGGTGATATGTAGTAAATGCACTTCATGATCAATCTCCTGCTTTCTTTGAAAGGAATTCATGCTGAAAAAACTTACGTCTCTTGCTCCTTCCGTGGATCGGATTTGAATGTACAACTTCCTTGCGGGCTTGTCCTCAACAAATCCCGCGCCGATTCTCCGTTTTCAATCGAACATTCACGAAGAGCGGCATGCTGTGAAGGCAGCTCGCTGGCTTGCTTCCCTTTCTGGGGGCTCTGCTACCCATTTGCAAGGGCCAGATGTTCTGAGTCTGTCGGAGACAATGAGCGGTGTAGAGCCAGGAACGCCACTTCCGACAATTCCCCTTTGCTGCCTGGTGAGGTTCTTAATCGGCAGGCGCGGTACTGTCACAATTTGCAGAAGCTTTTTGCGGTGGACTTTTAGTACAATTCGCGCCAATCCAATGCATACCAGACCAACCCATAGTCCGGCCGCCGCCGGATGCAGGAGTAAGTGGCAGTGACAGAACTGGCAAGCAAGCAGACAGTCAGCTGGCGTGACTACTACGAGATGTGCAAGCCGCGTGTGGTCATGCTCATGATTCTCACATCCATGGTCGGCATGTTTCTGGCCGTACCCGGCATGGTGCCATGGGACGTCCTCATTCTTGGCAATCTTGGCATTGCCCTTGTGGCGGGGTCCGGGGCGGTGGTCAACCACCTGATCGACTACCGTGTCGACTCCGTCATGAAGCGCACCCACAATCGGCCTATCCCTCAGGGTCGCGTCGACCAGAAGCAGGCAGCCTTCTTTGCGGCAGCCATTGGCGTCGCGGGCATGCTGATCCTGCTGTTCTGGGTCAACCCGCTGTGTGCCTGGCTGACCCTCGCCTCCTTCGTGGGCTATGCCTTCATCTACACGGGCTACCTCAAGCGCGCCACGCCACAGAACATCGTCATTGGCGGACTTTCCGGAGCCATGCCGCCCTTGCTTGGCTGGTCCGCGGTCACCGGTACCATCGAGCCGGGGGCACTCATCCTCGTCCTGATCATTTTCGCCTGGACACCGCCCCATTTCTGGGCCCTGGCCATTCATCGAAAGGAAGAGTACGCAAAGACCGGCATCCCCATGCTGCCAGTCACGCATGGCGAACACCTCACCAAGATCCACATCATTCTCTATACAGTCATCATGTTCCTGACCACCCTCCTTCCCTATTTGACGGGAATGAGTGGCCCGATCTACCTGCTTGCCGCAGTTGTGCTGGGTCTTGGCTTCCTGTGGTGGTCGCTGATGTTGATGTACCGACCGAAAGTGTCGACAGCGATGGACACCTTCCGTTATTCGATCGTGTATCTGATGGTGTTGTTTGTTGTCCTTCTGATAGACCACTACCTGTAAGCGTCCACTGCTGCCTTTGCCGGAGTGCCAGTTCCCCATGGATAAGAACATCCGCCTGACCGTCATCCTCTGCCTGATCTTTGTGGCATTGGTGTTCGCCCTCACCTATCACAGAATCACTCGCAACAATGCGGTCTCCCTCAGTCCTGAGGCTTTGCGGGAAGTGGGTGCCCTGGTGTATGAAGCGCCCGTGGTGCTGCAGCCTTTCTCCCTTGTTGATCAGCGGGGTCAGGCCTTCACCCAGCAGCAGCTCAAGGGTCGGTGGAGCATGATCTTCTTCGGGTTCACTTCCTGCCCCGACATCTGCCCTCTGACGCTCACGGAGCTGAGCCAGTTCTACCGTCAGCTTGAAGCAGAGTCAGGGGAGGCGGACAAGCCTCAGATCATCATGGTCAGTGTGGACCCTGCGCGCGACAGCACAGAGAAGCTGGCCGAATACATGAGTTCCTTTCACGAAGACTTCGTGGGCCTGAATGGCCCTTATGAAGAAGTGGCAGCCCTGGCTCGACAGTTGTTCGTCGCACACGAGCCGCCGCCTGTGACAGTGGCTGCGGACGATCCCCACGCAGGCCATGCGATGCCCGCAGTGGATGACTACCTGATTGACCACAGTGGCAATATTCTGCTTATCAATCCCGCAGGGAACTATCACGGATTCCTGGACGCCGCGATTCAGGATCCCGAGATCAGTCTGGCGTTCCAGTCCATCCGGGACGGCTACTGAGCGCTTTCGCCACGCAGGCTTTGCACCAGCGTCAGCAACAGAAACACGCTGCACGCTGTGACCACCACCGAGGGACCTGCCGGCGTATCCCACTCCCACGACATCAGCAGCCCCCCGCTGACGGCGATGCACCCGATAACGCTGGCGCCGAGCGCCATCTGCTCCGGCGTGCGAGCCAGCTTGCGTGCTGCAGCGGGCGGAATGATGAGCAGCGCCGTGATGAGCAGCACGCCGACGATCTTCATCGACACCGCGATCAGCAACGCGATCAGCATGACCAGAAGCGCCTTCAGTCGCTCGACGGCGACTCCCTCGACCAGCGCGAGTTCCTCGTGCACTGTGATTGTCAGAAAGCCATTCCAGAATCGCAGCAGCACGATAGACGTCACAATGCTGCAGGCCAGTATCCAGAGAATGTCTGTCATGCTCACCGTCAGGAGATCGCCGAAGAGATAACCGGCAAGGTTGACTTGCACTGTGTTTGAAAGCGCCAGAATCAGCAGGCCGAACGCCAAAGTGCTGTGCGACAGAATGCCAAGCAAGGTGTCTGTGGCAATCGTCTTGTTGCGCTGCAGCAGCAAGAGCATCGCGGCGAACAGCAGCGCGCTTGTGATGACAGCGAGCTGCAGGTTGACGTCCAGCAGTATGCCGAACGCTATTCCGAGCAAAGACGAGTGAGCGAGCGTGTCGCCAAAATAAGACATCCGGCGCCACACAACGAATGAACCGAGCAGTCCGGAAATCGCTGCAATCAGCAGACCGGCGGCAAGGGCTCGGACGATGAAATCATTCATGGCGAGACTCCACGATATGGCCCGTCAGGTCATGATGATGGTTGTGACGGTGGGTGTAGATCGCAAGACTCTCGGCCTCCTTGCGGCCGAACAGTGCCAGGAAGGACGGATCGATGCTGACCTGCTCCGGGCGGCCATGACAGCAGATGTGATGATTCAGACAGATCACTTCGTCCGTCCGGGCCATGACCAGGTGCAAGTCGTGGGAGATCATCAACACCCCGCAACGATGGCGGGTGCGGATTTCATTGATCAGTTCATACAACTCTGCCTGACCTGAAACGTCCACCCCCTGGGCCGGCTCGTCGAGCACCAGCAGCTGGGGTGCCTGCGTGAGTGCCCGGGCGAGCAGAACGCGCTGCATCTCGCCACCTGAAATCGCACGCATCTGTTGGTCGAGCAGATGTCCAATGCGGACTTCTTCCAGCACGTCGTCTATCGGTGTCTTGCCCGCATGGCGAGCCAGCTCGAGAAAGCGCCTCACAGTGATCGGCAGCGTCGGCTCGATGTGCAGCTTCTGAGGCATGTAGCCGATGCGCAGGCCGTCACGTCGTTGCACGTGTCCGGACTGCGGTTTAACCAGTCCGAGCATGATGCGCACCAGGGTGGTCTTGCCGGCGCCGTTCGGTCCGATGAGGGTGACGACTTCGCCTTCATGCACCTTCACACTGACGTGCTGCAACACCGGGCGCTGACCGAATGTGACGCTGATGTCACTCGCCTCTATGAGACAGGGTCTGTTCAAGCGGGTTATCCTTTCCGGGGACTTGCAGAGCGTCGTCGCCACAGTACCAGCATAATGGTATATTGTATCATTTTTACGCATAGCGACTGGTCAGAATTTCCTCATGTTCAAACGAATACTCATGCCCTTCCTGCTCTCCCTGGCCATTCTGCCGGGAGCGCTTCCTGCGCTGGCTCAGCCTGCAGTCGTGAGCTCGATCAAGCCCTTGCAGCTGATCGCGGCGGCCGTCATGGACGGGGTCGCCCAGCCTGCCGTATTGAGTCCCTCGAATCAATCCCCGCATCACTATGTACTTCGACCCTCCGATGTGGCGCTGATCGATGGGGCGGCTCTGGTGTTGTGGGTAGGCGAGCCGCTGGAAACCTACCTGGCAAACCTCGTTGCCAGTGTGGATGTGCAGGCAGTCGTCATCGAGGTTGCCGGTTTGCCCGGCATGCACCTGCAGGCACCTGGAGGTGGCATCCTGCCTTCAGACGAGGCCCGCTACGATACTCATCTATGGCTCAATACCGCCAATGCGCTGCTGATCGCCGAACGGCTTGCTGTCGAACTCGCCAGGCGCGATTCGGCAAATGCCGACCGTTACAGCGCCAATCTCGATGCTTTTCGCGAGCTGCTGACCAGGACGAAAGATCAACTGGAGACGCGTCTGGCACCCCTCGCAGCGATCAACTATGCCGTCTTCCACGACGGGATCGCCTACTTCGAGCAGGAGTTCGGCCTGCGTCATCAACTCGTCATGGTCCCTGATCACGAGAACCAGCCTGGTGTGCGCCACATCATGCAGATCCAGCAAATGATCGAGGAGAATCCGCCGGCTTGTCTGCTGGAGGACATCAACACCAATCCCGCCACGGTCGTCACTGTCCTTCGCGACCTGCCGGTGAAACGAATTCCCATCGACCCGCTGGGCCACTCCCTCTCGGCCGACAAACAAGGCTATGCTCTGCTGCTGACGCGCCTCGCGGATGCATTCCTCGAATGTCTGCCGGCCAGGTGACCCACTGCCCGTTCTGCCGCAAGCCAAGGACCCGGACATGACAGACACTCCTCCCTCAGGCATCCAGCTGGTGCTGGTCGATGGCTCTTCCTATCTGTTCCGTGCCTTCCATGCGCTGCCGCCGCTTAATACCAGCCGCGGCCAGCCCACGGGGGCCATCAAGGGCGTGATCAACATGATCCGCAGTCTCGTGAAGGCCTATCCAGACAGCCACATTGCCGTCGTGTTCGATGCCAAAGGTGACACGTTCCGCAACGAGATATACCCGAACTACAAGGCGCATCGACCGCCCATGCCTCCCGAGTTGCGCAGCCAGATCGAACCCATCCACGCCATCATTCGCGCGATGGGTCTGCCCATGCTCGTGGTGGAGGGCGTCGAGGCCGACGATGTGATCGGCACGCTGGCGACACAGGCGACGCAGCGTGGCATTCGAACGCTGATTTCCACCGGCGACAAGGATCTTGCCCAGCTGGTGTCGCCCCAGGTCACGCTGCTCAACACGATGAACAACGAGTACCTTGATGCAGAGGGCGTGACCGCGAAATTCGGTCTGCCACCGCAGCGGATCGTCGAGTACCTTGCCCTTATGGGCGACAAGGTCGACAACATCCCCGGCGTCGCCGGCGTGGGTCCGAAGACCGCCGTGAAATGGCTGCAGGAATACGGATCCCTGGAGTCACTGGTCGCCCGCAGGGACGAGGTGCCCGGCAAGATTGGAGAGCGTCTGCGGGAAAGTCTCGATGATCTGTGGCTGTCGCACCGGCTTGCGACGATCAAGTGCGATGTCGCTCTCGACGTGGATATCGACCAGCTCGTGCACGGCGAAGAGGATGCCCCCACCCTACTCAGGCTTTACACCGAACTGGAGTTCAAGTCCTGGATCCGGGAAGTGGAAGGCAAGGCAGGCGCTGCCGCCCTCGACGGCCAGACGCGCGAGGCTGCTCCAGCCGTGGAGTCGAGCGCCGGCAGCGAGCCATCACGGCAGATCTCGGCCGCAGGCGAGACGCAAGTCCTCTGCGTGCTGGATGACGACACCCTCAGCAATTGCCTCGACATGATGCGCAAGGCCGCTCGCGTCGCTCTGCAGCTGGAAACCGACGAGCGGCATTTCATGGAAGCCGAGATCGTGGGGATCGCCTTGTCGGTCACGCCCGGACAGGCCTGGTATGTGCCAGTGGGCCATGACTCGCTCGGCTTTGCGCCACAGCTCGATCGCAACAAGGTGCTCGAGCGGCTCAGGCCTGTTCTGGAAGACGCTCGGATCCACAAGCTTGCGCATGATCTGAAACAGCATCTGCATGTGCTCGAGAATGTCGGCATCCGCCTGGCAGGCGCCCGTTTCGATACCCAGACGGCTTCCTATGTCTGCAATTCAGTGGCCACCGATCATGCGCTGGGAAGCATATCCGCTCACTATGCCGGGCTCGAACTCCCGACGCCCGAAGCTCTGCAGGGCAAGGGCAAGGCGCGGCTGGCCTTCAGTCAGCTCGATCTGGAGACGGCTTCGAGTCATGCCGGACGCAAGGCCGACCTGGTCCTGCGTCTCAGTGATCTGCTGGCCGACACACTGGCTGGCACCGGCGAGCTGGCCGGACTCTACAAGTACTACGAGTTCGCCCTGGTGCCCGTGCTGCAGCGCATGGAGCGCTGTGGCATTAAGGTCGATCCGGAGTTGCTTGGTCGCCAGAGTCAAGCGCTGGGCGCGCGGCTGATCGAAGTGGAGCGTGAGGCCTATGCACTCGCTGGTGAGGAATTCAATCTCGGCTCGCCAAAGCAGCTGCAGACCCTCTTCTACGAAAAGCTCAACCTGCCTGTCCTGAAAAAGACACCTACAGGACAGCCGTCCACCGCCGAGCCAGTGCTGCAGGAGCTGGCTCTGGAGTATGAGTTGCCGCGTCTGATCATGGACCACCGCGGCCTGAGCAAGCTCAAGTCCACTTATACCGACAAGCTGCCCCTGGACATCAATCGACGCACCGGACGCATCCACTCGACGTTCCAGCAGGCGGTGGCTGCCACGGGCCGACTTTCGTCCACCGAACCCAATCTGCAGAACATCCCCATTCGCACCGCCGAAGGCCGCAAGGTGCGGCAGGCCTTCGTGGCGGCCAGGGGTTGCAAGTTGCTGGCGGCCGACTATTCC
>JALREE010000058.1 GCA_023256835.1 Pseudomonadales bacterium
GTTCCACGAGCGTTCTCGTCGTGCACGCCCATCTGCGAGAACGCCCAGAACAATCCGCCCTCCCGTTCAGCGGCATAAGAGACCCGCACCGAGTGAGCCGGGAGACCGTGGCTCCCGGTGAAATGAGGGCACCCGGGACGGGTGCGGGTCAGCCGCAGAATGCGCTCACGGCGCCTCGGGGCCGGTTCCCAGCGTTTGCCGCCCCGCGCGCGATGCGGCTATGATGCGGCTCAAACCATCACAGGGACTTGCCATGAGCTCGCACCCCGGCCCCTTCGACATGAAAAGCGCCTACGCCCGACTGCGGCCCGATGGCAGCGCCCAGAGCCTGCCCGTCGACGCCACGTTCTGGCAGGACCTCACCGCGGGCAAGTTCGGCGACTTCCACAACGAGTATCTGGTCACCACCCAGAGCTTCACGCAGAACTGGCCGCTGTGGGAGATGCACCCCAAGGGCGACGAGATCGTGGTGCTGATCGCCGGGTCCGTCGATGTGATTCTGGAAAAGAAGGACGGCAACAAGATCCTGCCGCTGCGCGAGCCCGGCAGCTGGGTGCTGGTGCCCAAGGGCCTCTGGCACACCGCGCGCGTGCACGCCCTGAGCGTGCTGTTGTTCATCACGGCGGGCGAGGGCACCCAGCACCGCCAGGTCGATTTCTAGCGGAGCCCACCGATGCTGACTCTGTACATCGCCAACAAGAATTATTCGTCGTGGTCCCTGCGCCCCTGGGTGCTGATGAAGGCCCTGGACATTCCGTTTCAGGAACGTCTGGTTCCTTTCACCGCCAATTCCAATTGGGAAGAGTTTCGCCGCTTCTCGCCCAGCGGCAAGGTGCCGGCCCTGGTCACCGAGAACGGCACCATCTGGGATTCGCTGGCGATCGCCGAATTCCTGGCCGAAGAGCACAGCCGTGTCTGGCCGCAGGAACAGATGACCCGGGCCTGGGCGCGGTCGGCGGCAGCGGAGATGCACTCCGGTTTCTTCGCGCTGCGCGAGCACTGCTCCATGAGCTGTGGCGTGCGCATTCGTCTGCACGACTGGGTGCCGCCATTGCTGCGCGACATCGCGCGACTGAACGAGCTGTGGGGTGAGGGACTGCAGCGCTTCGGCGGCCCCTTCCTGGCGGGTGCCGAGTTCACGGCGGTGGATGCCTTCTTCTCGCCGGTGGCCTTCCGTGTGCAGACTTACGGCATCACGCTGAGTGCGCCGGCGCAGGCCTATGTCGATCAGCTGCTGGCTTTGCCCGCCATGCAGCAGTGGTACCAGGAGGCCCTCAAGGAGCCCTGGCGCGATGAAGAACACGAACACGATTGCCTGCGCCGCGGGGTGCTGACGGCCGATCTTCGCACCGGCGCCTGAATTCCAGAGCGAGCACCGCGGGCCGCCACCCGCGGTGCCAGGTCACTTCTTCGCGTGCACGCGGATCAAGCCTTCCTGCGCCACTGACACCACCAGTTCCCCGTTCTGTCTGTAGATATTCCCTCGACTGAAGCCGCGTGCGGCCGAGGCCGAGGGGCTGTCCTGCACGTAGAGCAGCCATTCGTCCATGCGGAAGGGGCGGTGGAACCACATGGCGTGGTCCAGGCTGGCGATCTGCAGTTGCGGCGAGAACAGGCTCATGGCATGGGGCAGCAGGCTGGTGTCGAGCAGGGTCATGTCCGAGGCGTAGGCCAGCATGTGCGCGTGCAGCGCGTAGTCGTCCGGCAGGTCGGTGGCCACGCGCAGCCACACGCAGCGGCGGGGCGGTCGTGCCTCGGGCTGCATCATGTTTTCCACCACCGTGTGACGCAGATCGATGGCAAAGGGACGCGTGAAGGCGGCGTGCAGTTCCGGCCCCAGACTCTCGTGCAGCTGGTCGGCCAGCTGCGCGCGCGTGAGGCAGGCCTCGGGCGGCGGCACCTTGGGCATGGGCTCCTGATGGGAGAGGCCCGGCTCGGGAATCTGGAACGACGCATCCAGCGTCAGGATGGCGGCACCGTGCTGCACGGCAGTCACGCGGCGTGTGCAGAAGCTCTTGCCGTCGCGCAGATTCTCCACCTTGAACAGGATGGGGAGGGCCTTGTCGCCGGGTCGGAGGAAATACGCATGCAGGGAGTGTGGCTTGCGCGTCTCGTCCACGGTGCGACTGGCGCTGAGCAGGGCCTGGGCCAGCACCTGGCCGCCGAAGATCTGGCGCCAGCCTTCGCTCTTGTGTCGCGTCTGGAACAGGCCGTCGTCGAGGGTTTCCAGGTCGAGGTGGTCGAACAGTTGCTGCAATTGCTGATTCATGAGGGTGTCCGCGAGGGTGAACGGGTACTCGAGTGGGCGGCAGTGTAGCAGGACGAGCCGAGGCGGGCGCACGGTGCGCGGCTTTACGCCCGCTGCAGCCGCCGCGTATGATCGCCGCACAACAATGACAACACCGCCTTGCAGGAGGCACTTCATGCGCAAGATTGCACTGTTCACAGGATTCGCTGCGGTGGCAGCCTCCGCTCTTTTCATCGGCACCGGCACCGAGCTCAGCGCCGCCGATGCCGATCTGGAAGCCGTCAAGAAGCAGTTCGTGGGGCACTATGAACTCGTCAGCTATGTCTCCTTTCCGGAAGGCGGGGGCGTGGTCGACAACAACTACGAAGGTCGCATCACCTATGACGAGCACGACAACATGACGGCCCAGGGCATGCCCCGGGACCTGCCCGCCCGCGCGGCGGCCTCGTCCACCAATGTCAGCGGCGGCTTCGCCTATTACGGCAGCGTGACCTGGGACATCGAGAACCAGATCGTGACGCATCACGTGGAAGGCTCGCCCTCACGCGGCAGCTGGGTGGGCGAGGACAATGTGCGGCATTACGCCTGGGAAGACGGGCTCTTGAAACTCTCCATCGTGAACGCCGAGGGCCGCACCACAGGCACCTTGACCTGGCGTCGCTTCGAGTAAGGCATTGACGACACCGGACACGGACACCCTTTCTCCCTTCGACGCGTGCTGGCTGGCCGAGGCCATGCGCCTGCACGCCCTCGACACCGCCGACCCGGCGCGGCCATCCCCTCCAGTGGCAGCGCCCGCGGATGCCGCCGCGATCCTCGCCCTCACCCACACCCTCGCCAGGCAACACGGTTATCCCGAGCGCGTGCAGCGCTGGCATCGCCATGCCCGGTGGGTGCTGGGCGGACTCGGCGTGCTCGCCGCCCTGGCGGGATTTTCGGCCGGCCTGAGCCTGGTGGACACCGAATCGCGCAGCGTGAACGTGTTGTGGGCCCTGCTCGGACTGATCGGCGTGCACAGTGTGGCACTGCTGTCTTGGCTGCTGCTTGGCCAGGTCAGCGGTGGCGCGGCGGGACGACTCTGGTTCGCCCTGGTCCAGCGCTGGGGCCCAGGCGAGCGCACGCTGGCCGGGAGGCCCGATCCACTGGGCCGCGCGCTGCCGGCACTGCTGGCACGCGACGGTCTGGGTCGCTGGTGGTTCGGGATGATCACGCACGCGCTGTGGCTGTTCGCCCTGGCCGCCGCGCTGCTGGCGCTGCTGGCCGTGCTGAGCCTGCGCAGCGTGAACTTCACCCTGGAAACCACCATCCTGCCGGCCACGGTGTTTGCCGGCGTCGTCGAAGGGCTCGGTGCGGCACCCGCGTGGCTTGGCTTTGCCGTGCCGACTGCCACGATGATCGAGGCCGCGCTGAGCCCGGCAGCCGCGGTACAGGACGCGGCCGCCGGGCGCGCCTGGGCGTCCTGGCTGGTCGGCTGTGTGCTGCTGTATGCCGTCCTGCCCCGCGCGCTGGCCTTTCTGGTGTGTCAGACCCTGCTGCGCCGCCGGCGTGCGCGCTGCCTGCCGGCCCTGCATCTGCCGGGTTTCACCCTGTTGCCCGGCCTCAAGCCGGTCGGCCCCGGCATCGTCGACCCGGCACCGGCGCCCGAAGCCATCGGCCAGGTGGCGCCCCTGCATCATGTGCACAGTCACGGCAGCCTGCTGGCAGGGTTGGAGCTGGGCGCCGACATGAACTGGCCGCCGCGCGGCATGGGCCTGCTGCCCGCCGTGGCCATGGAGGAGCATGTCGACACCCGCGAACAGCGTCGTGCACTGCTGAGCCGTTTGAAGTCGGCGCCGCCGGCGCGCCTGTTGCTGTGCGTGGATGGCCGGCTCTCGCCCGACCGCGGCAGCCTGCGGGCGCTGGTCGAATGCTCCTTCTTCGCGGGCGAACTGCGCGTGCTGCTGCTGCCCGCCACCTGCCCGCCGGAGCGCCGCGCCGCTTGGCTGCAGGGCTTCGCCGACATTGGCCTGGGCAGCGAGCGGGTCTTCACCGATGCCGCCCTGGCGGGAGGCTGGCTGAATCACCATGACTGAGACCTCGCGCCCTCACGTGCTGCGCATTGCCGTGGTCGGCCACACCAATACCGGCAAGACCTCGCTGCTGCGCACCCTCACCCGGGACAGCCATTTCGGCGAGGTGTCCGCGCGCCCCAGCACCACGCGCCATGTCGAGGGGGTGAGTCTTGGCATCGGCGCCACCCCGGTGCTGGATCTGTATGACACCCCAGGCATGGAGGACTCCATCGCCCTGCTCGAAGTACTCGATGCCCAGGCGGCTGGCGCACGCCGGCGTCTGGACGGGCCCGCCCGCGTGCAGCAGTTCCTGGGCAGCGGTGCCGCCGCCGGGCGCTTCGAGCAGGAGGCCAAGGTGCTGCGCCAGTTGCTGCAGTGCGACGCCGGGCTCTACGTGATCGATGCGCGCGACCCGGTGCTGGCGAAATACCGCGACGAGCTGGAGATCCTGGCCAGCTGCGCCGTGCCGCTGCTGCCCCTGCTCAATTTCGTGCGCGACGCACGGGCCAACGAAGCGGCCTGGCGTGAGGCCCTGGCCCGGCTCGGCCTGCACGTGGTGGTGAGTTTCGACACGGTGGCCCCGGCGCGCGGCGGTGAGCGGCTTCTTTACGAGCGCCTGGCGACCCTGCTGGACAGGCGCGGGCTGGCGCTGCTGCGGCTGGCCGAGCACCACGAGCAGGAGGCTCTGAACCGGCGCGGCGCCGCCACCCAGGTGCTCGCCGAGATGCTGATCGACGTGGCGGCCTGTCGCCTCAAGGTGGCCCATGGCGACGACGCCGCCGTGCTGGCACAGGCGCTGGAGGCGCTCAATCGTCAGGTGCGCGAGCGCGAGCAGGCCTGTGTCGATGCGCTGCTGGCACTCTACCGCTTCGGTCGCGACGATCTCGACGCCAGCCATCTGCCCCTGAGTGACGGGCGCTGGCAGGAGGATCTGTTCGATCCGGCCACGCTCACTGCACTAGGCATCACCCTGGGCGGTGGCGCAGCGGCCGGCGCCGCCGCCGGCTTTGGCATCGACCTGATGCTGGGCGGCACGACGCTGGGGTCCGGCGCAGCCATCGGGGCCTTGCTCGGCGGGGGGTTGCCGACGCTGCAGCGCTTCGGTCGGCGTCTGTTGCGCGGGGTGGGGCAGACGCTGAGCAGCGCCGTCACCGGCAGTCGCTATCTGCGCGTGGACGAGGCCATCCTGCGGG
>JALREE010000135.1 GCA_023256835.1 Pseudomonadales bacterium
TGGTCATTGGCCTCCGGGTCCTTGATATTGCCCAGCTCCAGCATCTGCTCCAGATTGCTGAGACCTGGCACGTTCTTGCTGCCGGTGCGCGAGGCCTGACTGATGGAGTTGGCAAGGCTGTAAAATTCCGTGGCAAGGCGCCTTATTTCCAGCGGATTGGCCACCACACGGCGAATGCGTTTCTGCAGCACTTGTTCCAGATCGGCTTCCCATGAGGTGATCCACGGCTCGGTGCTGGCAATCAGCACTTCGTGCGCGCGAACTTCCACGGCCAGAATGCCGTGGCGCTGGGTGAAGGCGTAGGACATCACCTCGGTGATGCGGGCCACGTCGATCTTCAGTGGGTCGATGCGGCAATATTCCTGCCCGGCCTGCTCGGCCAGCAGTTTCGTGAGGCTTTCGATGTCGAGGGGGCGGTGCGGAGGGGCCAGGTCTGTGAGATTCTGTTCGGCGAGCCAGGCGAGCACGGGTTTGCGCAGAGCCTCGCGGTCCCGCCGCTGCGCCAGCAGATGCTGCGCGGTGTCGTCGGCCAGATGCCCTGTGGCACAGAGCGCGGCGAGCATGCCGGCCAGATCGACTGGGGTGCCCGGAGCTCTGGCCAGTGTCGTCGAGCCTGTCGCAAAGCTCATGGTCTGTCTCCCGCACCCGGTCTGTCGCTGTCCTGAAAGTGGCAACAAGTTTATACTGCGCGGCATCAATTACAACCCGCGCCCTTCCCTGCTCGCACCCCTCTGGACGTCCTCATGCTGCTGTACCGACTCACCAATCTCACGCTCGCCTATGGCGACAGGCCCCTGCTCGACGGGGTCGACCTGACCATTCACAAGGGCGAACGCATCGGCATTCTGGGCCAGAATGGCGCGGGCAAGTCGAGCTTCATGAAGCTGCTGTGCGGTCAGGCCCTGCCCGATGGTGGCGAATTGTGGAAGGCCGGCGGCCTGCGCGTGGCCTATCTGGATCAGAACCTGCCGGCATTGAGTGACGAGACCGTCTATGACTATGTGGCCGGCGGCCTCGATGAACTGGGCGACCTGCTGCGCCGCTATCACGCCATGACGCACACCGAGGCCGAGAGCCTGGACTGGAGCGACGCGCGCGTCATGGAGCGCATGGCCGAATTGCAGAAGCAGATCGAGGCGCGCGACGGCTGGGCCTTCCAGCACCGCATCGAGAGCGTGATCGACAGCCTGAAACTGCCACCTGACACCTTGATGCGCCACCTCTCCGGGGGCAGTCGCCGCCGCGCCGCCCTCGGTCGCGCCCTGGTGTGCGAGCCCGACATGCTGCTGCTCGACGAACCCACCAACCATCTCGACATTCCCACCATCGAGTGGCTGGAGAAATACCTCAATGCCTTCAACGGCGCGGTGCTGGTGATCAGTCACGATCGGGCGTTCCTGCAGCGCATCACCAATCGCATCATCGAGGTCGATCGCGGCAAGCTGCGCTGCTGGGACTACGATTACGCCAGTTTCCTGGTGTTCCGCGATCAGCAGCTGGAGGCCGAAGAGAAGTTCAACAGCGAGTTCGACAAGAAGCTGGCGGAAGAGGAAAAGTGGATTCGCACAGGCATCAAGGCGCGGCGCACGCGCAACGAAGGTCGGGTGCGGGCACTCGAGAAAATGCGCGAGGAGCGCAAGGCGCGGCGCGAACAGACCGGCAAGGCACGCTTCGAGCTGGAGACGGCCAATGCCTCGGGCAAGATCGTCATCGAAGCCACGAAGATCACGCACAGCTATGGCGACCGCACGCTGATTCGCAATTTCTCCACACGCATCATGCGCGGCGACCGCATCGGCTTCATCGGCGCCAATGGCACGGGCAAGACCACGCTGCTGAAGATCCTGCTGGGCGATCTGCAGCCGGATGAAGGCGAGGTGAAGATCGGCACCAATCTGGAACTGCTCTACTTCGATCAGCTGCGCAATCAGCTCGAGCTGGAGAAATCCGTCATCGACAATCTGTGCGAGGGCCGCGAGTTCATCGAGATCAACGGCAAGCAGCGCCATGTCATCAGTTACCTGCAGGACTTCCTGTTCGCGCCGGCACGCACACGCCAGCCGGTGAAGTCCCTCTCGGGCGACGAGCAGAACCGCCTGATCCTGGCCAAGCTGTTCAGCAAGCCGGCCAACCTGATCGTGCTCGACGAGCCCACCAATGACCTCGACATGGAAACGCTGGAGCTGCTGGAGGAGATCCTGCTGGAGTTCAGCGGCACCATCCTGCTGGTGAGTCACGACCGCCACTTCCTCGACAATGTCGTCACCAGCAGCATCGCCTTCGAAGGTAACGGCGTGGTGCGCGAGTATGTCGGCGGCTACGAGGACTGGGTGAATCAGGGCGGGCGCCTGGTGTCTTTCATGGACGAGGAGAAGGCGGCGAAGGCGGCTGCCGCGCCGGTGGTGAAGGCACCCGCCGCTGCGCCCGCGCCTGCTGCCACGGCGAAGCCGAGCTTCAAGCAACAGAAGGAACTGGATCAGATCACCAAGGAGATCGAGAAGCTTGAGTCAAGAATCGCCACGCTGAGCGAGGCCATCGCGGACCCAGGCTTCTACAGTCAGGCGCAGCCGCTGATCGACGCGAAGCTGAAGGATCTGGCCACGCTGCAGGCCCAGCTCGATGCGCTGTATGCGCGGTGGGAAACGCTGGTGTAGCGTCTCACTCCACAATCTTGATCCAGCTCCCCGCCTCGGGGTTGCCCGTCGGGTAATAGCCATTGAGCAGGCGCAGGGTTTCCTCCGGGTAATTGCCCACCGGGCTGATGCGCGCCAGCGCGGCCCAGCTGAAGCCCTCGCCCACCTGCACGTAGCGCAGGCGGCTCTCGTTGCCGGCGAAACGCTCGTTGGTCTGGATGGCGCGGAAACTGCGAATGGCCGTCATCAGCTGGGCATCGAGCGCCTCGGCCTGGGTGGCGTCGCTGATCTCGCCGGTGAAAGTGAAGACACGCGGCCCCATGTAGATCACGGCAATGCGCTGCAGGAGACCGTCCTTCTCGGCAGTGCCGGTGTAGCCCTGCAGGCGGAACTGCTCCAGCGGCTCGGATTTCTGCAGAGTGGCGATGCCCAGATTGTCCCGGATGTACAGCCGCGGTTCCTTGTTCTCCTGCATGCGCTGCACCTCCACGCGCAGGCTGGCCGTGCCCTCGGCGCTGCTGCCCGACACGGTGGTGGGCGTCTCGCTAAGCGTCCAGCCATCGGGGAACACCATGGTGTAGCCAAGCAGCGTTTGGTAGTAGCGATTGCGCGCCTCGGTGCCCGTGGTGGCCTGGCTTTCGCCTACCACCAGCCCGTCCATCTCGGTGCGAAAGCGCGTGTCATCCAGCAGCGTGGCCTGAGACTCGGGCAGCGCGCCCACACTGGCGATGGCCTCCTGCAAGCGTGTGTCATTGCGCGGGTGCGTGGCGAAGAGGCCGTGATAGCTCGGCTGCTGGTTGGCCACCTTGGTGTTGAAGTCCTCCTGGTTCTTCAGCACCGTCACCACCTTGATGACGGCCTGCGGGTCATAGCCGGCCTTGAGCACATATTCGGCGCCCAGGGTGTCAGCCTCCAGTTCGTGCTCCCGCCCGAAGCCGCTCAGCCCGGCCTGGGCCCAGACGGAGCCGATGTCCATGATCTGCGAGCCGATGTAGCCGCTGCCGGTGGCCACGGCCGCCACGATGCCCCCCACACCGGTGGCGATATTGGCGAGCCGCCCGCTGGACTGCTGCTGCACGGCGTGACGCGCGGTGATGTGGCCGATCTCGTGGCCCAGCACGGCCGCCAGTTCCGCCTCGGAATTCAGGTAGGCCATCAGGCCGCGATTGATGTAGACATAGCCGCCCGGCAGCGCGAAGGCGTTGATCTCGGGGCTGTCAATGACAGTGAAGGTGAAGGGCAGGTCGGGCCGGTGACTCACGGCCGCCAGACGCTGGCCCACTTCATTGACATAGGCGTTGAGCTCCGGGTCCTGCATCACGGGCATGGTCTGCAGGACCTTGTTGTGCTCTTCCAGACCGATCTCCAGCTCACGCTTTTCGGTCATCATCACCAGATTGCCCTGGCCGGTGGCCGGGTTGACGGCACAGGATTCCAGCACGAAAAGGCCGGCCAGCACGAGGCTGACGGCACGGACACGGCGCATGGCGGAATGGGTCTTGTTCATGGCTCACCTGCTGCTGAAGCGATCAATCGCCGTTGACGAACTGCTGCAGCTGCGTGGCCAGGCTGCTGCAGGCATTGGCTTCCACCCGCGCGATCAGGGGGATGGGCACCACCACGGCCGGCACGTAGGACTGACCCGTGGCATCGGTGCTGATGGTGCCGACATTGGCGAAGGACGACACATCCCAGACGCGGGCGTCGAAGTTGGAGTCATCTTCCCAGGAACCGAAACCGAAGCAGCCGCCACCGCCGGGCCCGACGGCACAGGAAATGGAGCCGGTGCGGTTGGTGGTCTCGGTCTGCCCGTCCACCCACACGATGTAGCGCACACCGTATTCCTCGATCTTGTCGGCCACCACCTGCTCTTCCATCAGCGCCTGCAGGTCGCTGGTGCGCAGCGGGGCTGTGCGGGGTTCGAACCAGGGGAAGAGGGAGTCGACGAATTCCTTCTCGGGGATCACGCGGATGGCGCCGCTGCCGCGGGAGACGCGTTCGCCCACGCAGTTGACGAATTCTTCCCGCGTTTCATAGGTGCTGCCCTGGCGGCGGCCCAGGATGACGATGGCCTCGTGGGATTCGATGCCCGTCTCGCCCTGGCGGAACTCATCGACCGTCGTGGTCGTGCAGGCCGTCAGCAGCCCTGCCAGAAGCCACAGTGGAAACCCCTGCCGGACGAATTTGCTGGTACTCATAGCCGCCTCTTGCCTGCCGCTGCGAGCAGGTCCGCCTGTGTGACCCGAAAACCCTATTGATTGCTCACCACGTTCTGCCTGCTCGCCAGCCAGTCCCGCACTTCGGGCACGGCGCCGAAACTGAGGGTGAAATTCGACGCCAGATCGCGCAGTGCACTCACCGTCGCCTCGTTGATGCCCCCCTCGACACTGAGCAGACCTTCCATCGGCGTCTTGCCGTAGGACGTCAGCACCCAGTCCGCAATATACGCCCCGTCAGGGCCGAGCAGACGCATGTTGTACTTGACCCAGACCTCGTAGGAGTCGAGCCGTGTCTTCTGCGGCAGGGCCAGCTGGAACTCCTCGATGCTGGGAGCGAACACCGCATCCACGCCGGCTGCGGCGGCGTCATCCATGGACTCCAGCACCTGCACGCGCTCGAACATGGCCGGCAGAAGATTGCTGAACATCTGCACGTGGGTCTGACCGCTGGACACCCGGTATTCTTCCGCGCCCGTCTCGGTGTACTCGATGTAGAGGAAATTGCGCAGGTTCTCGTCCAGATAGAGACCGAGCGACAGCGGAATCTTGCGTACCGCCGGCGTCGGGTAGCTGCCCTCCACCACCAGCGAGCTGGCCCCGCAGGCGCTCAGCAAGGCCAGCATGCCCAGCACTGCCAGCACCCGCAGCGAGCGCGTGGCTGTTGTCTTCCTGTTCCCCGTGACTGCGAACATCGTGCCTCTCTTGACGACATGGTCGTGGTGAAGGTCTATTCGAAACTGTTCAACCCTACAAAGGTCCCGCCATTGCGCTGGGTCATCTCGCGCATCAGGTTGGCGAAGCGGTAGACGCTCTGATGATAGCGCGGTTCCAGCGCGAAGATGACCGGAAAACCAACCGCATGAATGCGCACCATGGGATTGCCGTCAGCATCCTTGGCATTGAGCCGGTCGATGGTACGCAGCACCTGGGTGACGGAGCCGCCGGGCTGGAAGTCGTCACCCATCACGTAGATGCTGATCTTGCGGTCGGGCTGGTAGTACGTGTTGATGGCTGCGGTGACGCCCTCCACCGGACTGCTGTTGCTGAACGGATTCCAGTTGCGCAGCGTGCGCATGATGACAGCGCGCTGCTCGGGCGTGTCCCCGATCCACTGCCCACGAAAGGAATCGAACATGTAGTCGCCCATGTCGTTCATGACCTGGATGCCCTTGACCTCGGGGTAGACATCCAGCGTGTCGTTGACCGTCTGCAGCAGCTTGGGCCAGGCGTTCTGGAACATGCTGCCCGAGGTGTCGATCACGAAGATGATGTACTCGCTGTCCACCGGAATGCCGCCCACCAGATTGTTGCGCCGCGTGAACTCCTGGCCCAGCAGGCGCTCCATCTCGGCGGTGAGGGACTGCTTGGCACTGGCCAGGCGCTGTGCCTCGACCACGCGTTCGTCGGCAATGCTGGTGGAGCTGTTGTAGCGCCCCTGCACGGCGAAGAGCTCGCGCTGCAGATTGGCGATGCGCTCCTGATAGGCCGAAAGCTGCTCGCGCTTGGCGTTCAGGTCCCGGTTCACCACCGTGGTCTCGCCTCGGATCTCGAACAGCTGCTGCTGCAGGTCGAGGATCGGCGCCTCCTGCGGCACCAGCGCGCTCTCGATCGACGCGGGCGGCGTGCTGTCGGTGATGATCAGCAACAGGACCATCGCGCCGAATCCGCAGGAGATGACGTCGAGAAAGGCGA
>JALREE010000155.1 GCA_023256835.1 Pseudomonadales bacterium
GCCGCGTGCGTCAATGTACGCAGTTCGACGTTGGCGTCCACGACGGGCTTCCCCACCGTGGCTTGTGACGACAGTTTCGCGTACATCAGCTCGGTGGGGTTGCCGAGCCATACAATGATGAACGGCATCACTGCTACCAACCTACAGGTGCCGCTAGGCCAGAACTTTCTGGGTGCCAGCGGCTGGAAAATACCACTGAGTCCGCAATTGGCTGCAACCCCCGTGTCTGCGGTCGATGGCCCGATTGGTGTGGCCATAAATGGCGTACCGATATTCAATCCCTGCAAACAGGGCGGTTGCCAGAATGGAGATACCAAGTTGCTTGGTGAGCTTGACAGCTGCAACGGCCATGCGGGACGTGCCGATGACTACCACTACCATGCCGCACCGGTGTGCCTCATGGCAGCCAGACCGTCGTCGTACTGGGCAACGCACCCGGTGGGCTGGGCACTGGATGGTTACGCTATATTCGGCTACCTGAATGCCAGTGGAGCGCCTGCCAGTCGCGACGACGTGTGCGGTGGCAACACCGATCCGGTCAGCAACGCGCCGGCTGGATACAGCTATCACGTGACTGACAATTCACCCTATGTACTTTCCTGTTTCCGTGGAACACCCAGTCCTGATTTTTCTGGTCAGTCCGCAAAGTTCAGGCCAATTCGTCAGCCGCCTGTACAGCCATTTTCCGTCTCTGGAATGACTCTGACCACGTCTGCCGACGGCTATGACGAACTTCGCTTCACGTCGGCATTGAATTTCAACACCACTGAAACCGGCGCGGACCGATACGCGAATGCTCCCGGGACTTACCGCATCCGCTATCGGCAACTGAGTGGCGCAGAACTTCTTGGGCAGTTGCAGCAGTCCAGGAACGCCAACAAAGCTGCGTGCTGGTCCTTTCAGTTCACCACAGATGCTGGTGTGAGCTCGCAACCCGATGTCATTTACTGCCGATAAACCCAATATGCGTAATCGAATCCTGCTTCCGTTGTTCTTGCTTGCTTTGGGGACGCCGCTCTTGCCGGCGGCACACGAAATGGATGAGAACAGCATTACGGTGGTGCTGCACGAAAAGCACCATGTGTCCCTTTTGATGCGCCTGGACTTCACCCATCTCTTGCAGAGCCATCTGGCCCCTGCGAGTTCAGAGGAAGAGTTTCTCCTTGCCGCCGCAATTGCCGATGTCGGCAGCCTAACTCCGGCATACACGCAGTTGCAGTCGATCATCGAGAGAGAGTTTGTGATCGCCAGTCGAGGAACCCCGCTGGCATTGAGTCGGTGGGTGTGGCCATCGATTTCTGTTGTGCACACTGCCGTTCGCCAGCAACTGGCCGCGCAACTCGTTGCTGACGAGCAGCTGGCCTTGGCCAGTGCCCTGGAGGTGCGCGCCGAAGCAAGCGACATACTTCCGATTGAGCAACTGTCGCTAACGCTGCCCGATGTGCTGATGCCTGCGACCATTCTCTGGTATCAGCCCAGGCAGATGTTTCTTCTTGGTGATCATAACTCGACTACACTGGAATTTTGAATGCCGCGTCTATATTTCATCATTCTCTTGCTTTTCTCTTCCCACACTTTACTCGCACAGACACCAAGTGGCTGCCGTGGAAGTCCTTGCCTGCAGCCCGCCGTCATGCAGGCTGCCACCCTGTTCGACAGGATAGAGAATCTTTATCCCCAATTTTTCTTTCCAGGAGCACCTACGCAGAGTTTGTGGTTGGACGGTTCAGAGGTCTTTTTCCGCCAGTACCCCGGCGAAGGCGGATGGGGGCTTGCAACATGGCAGGGCGGTCTATGGTATCGATCAGCCGATCAATGGATCCGTTTCAGCGCGCTGGACGAGGGGGATCAGCAGTTCTGTGGTGGCCGTTGCCTGCTTTCTCCTGCTGCAAACGGCGCCTTTGCCGGATCAGTGGTACTAGGTGCGCCCACTGACTCGGGGATCGTCCTTAACTTTTACGCGAAGGAGCAGAGTGGCATTTTACGTGTGGAATACGGGAAGCGTGGGCAGGCAGCAGGCGAAAGCTCGGCCAGCGTTCTGCTAACCGCCGGTCAGCCGGTTACGCTCTCTCTTGGCGGTCTGGAGGCCAATACTGCCTACAATTATCGCGTGTTGTTTCAGCCGCAAGGTCATGCTTGGGAAGTAGCGAGTGACATGCACGGATTTCACACTGCTCGGTCGCCTGGCAGCAGCTTCACATTCACAGTTCAGGCTGATTCTCACATGGACGAGAACTCGGTCGTGCGCATGTATCAGCGCACGCTGGCCAACGTGCTGGAAGCCCAGCCTGACTTCCACGTCGATCTCGGCGATACCTTCATGACGGAAAAACATCAGGCGCCGCTGTCCCTGTCGTCGGCACCTGCCACCAATTCCGCGGCAGTCGAGCAGCGCTACGTTTATGAGCGCGGCAATTTCGCCACCATCACTGCCGATGTCCCACTCTTTCTAGCCAATGGCAATCACGAGGGCGAACTTGGCTGGCTGAAAACTACGGCAGGCAATGACATTGCCAACTGGGCAGCGCAGGCCCGCCAGCGCTATTTCGTCGCGCCGCCGAGCGGCGGTTTCTACAGTGGCGAGGGTGGCAACAGCGCACGCGGAGCATGGTATGCGTGGCATTGGGGATCTGCATTGTTCGTGGTTCTCGATCCTTACTGGTACTCAGGACGCACCAAGGGCGGGGACGGCTGGTCGATGACGCTCGGTGCACAGCAGTACGCCTGGCTCGAAGCGACTCTTGCAGGCAGCTCGGCGCCTTTCAAGTTCGTGTTTCTTCATAGTCTGGTGGGTGGGCTGGACGGGCAGATGCGCGGTGGAGTAGAGGCAGCTCGCTTCTTCGAATGGGGCGGTTATGACAGCGACAACACGACTCGCAGCTTCCCTATCAAGCGTCCAGGCTGGACTGCCCCAATCCATGATCTCTTCGTCAGGCATGGAGTTTCGGTCGTGTTCCATGGCCATGATCACCTCTACGTCCAACAGGAGCTTGATGGCATCGTTTATCAGGAAGTCCCTCAGCCCTCCGCGCTCAACACCAACAATGCAGCCAACCTGGCGCGGGAGTACCACTACGATAGCGGAGTTGTGCTGAGCAGTGCGGGACACCTTCGAGTCACCGTAACGCCCAACGACGTCACTGCTGAGTACGTCCGGACCTGGCTGCCCGAGCAGGAAACATCGCAGCGCCGCAATGGCCAGATTGACCACCGGTGGGTCATCAAGAGGAGATAGTGAGTCGTGTACGCATACTGGAACGATCCACAAAGCACGAGCAGAAGCAGATCGGAGTTCTTCAACAGGAGATACCCCAAGTTTGTCGTACTGGCTGGCTTGATGTGGCTTGCCGCGTTCGATGTGAGGGCCGAGTGCACTTCCGCCTCCGCCTGCCTTGCGCCTTCAATCACGCAGACTGAACGATTGCTCAGCATGATGGAGCAAATGTACCCCACCCTTCTTACAGGCGGCTCAGCCCTTCAGGTCTATTCTGATCCCGAAGGAGATGGGTATTTTCGTCGCTACGGCGAGAGTGGTTCGGTGGGAGTCGGGGTCTACCAGGGCTTTCTCTGGTATTCGCTAGGGGCTGACTGGCAGCAGTACGGGTCACTCGTCGAAGCCGAGGCTGATTTCTGCGGAGGCACCTGCTTCGGCGCGCCCGAGACGGCAAGCGCTTTCCGCGGCAATCTGGCGTTGGGCTCCCCAACCCACGAATCCGTGCGACTCAACGTTTATTCGATGGGACAGAGCGGCCAGATCTACGCGGTTTATGGCAGCCAGAGCGGACGTTACAGTCAACGCTCTGTGACCATGGCACTGAAGTCGTCGGAGGGGAGCGAGTTGCTGCTGGGGGGCCTGCGTCCCGACACACGCTATTACTACCGACTTTATTTTCGTGACGCCGCTGGCCGAGAAGCAGGTCTCACCGCCGAGTACAGTTTCCATACCGCGCGGGCGGCAGGCAGCACGTTCACTTTCGCATTGCAGGGTGATTCGCATCCGGAACGTGAGCGCTCGCAATTTGATGGTCGGCTGTATGCACGAACTCTGCAAACGGTGGCAGCGGATCGTCCCGACTTCTATATTCTGATGGGCGACGATTTCAGCGTTGACAACCTCAACCAGGCCACTATCAACAAGGCGCAGGTATTCGAGCGCTATGCCTTGCAACGGTCCTATCTTGCTCCGCTCGCGAGTTCGGCCCCGCTGTTCCTCGTCAATGGCAACCATGAGCAAGCGGCTCGCTACCTGCTCAACGGCACGCCCGACAGCGTGGCGGTATGGGCACAGAATGCGCGCAACGGCCTCTATTCACAGCCTGCACCGGACGCTTTTTACAGTGGAAACACGGAACTTGTGCCGCACATTGGGCAACTGCGGAACTACTTTGCCTGGACATGGGGCGATGCTCTTTTCGTGGTCATCGACTTCTATTGGGGGTCGGATGTCGCTGTCGACAATTCTTTCTTAGGCGACAACAAGCGCAACAATCTGTGGGATGTCACTCTTGGGGCGGCACAGTACGATTGGCTCAAGCGGACCCTCGAACAGAGCAATGCAAAACATAAATTTGTGATGGCTCACCATGTGCTGGGTACCGGACGCGGAGGCATTGAGGTGGCCACCAAGTTCGAGTGGGGAGGCTTGAACAACGATGGCCGCACCAATGGCTTCGCAGCCAACCGCGCCGCCATGCCGTCTACGATCCATGAATTGCTCGTCGACAACGGTGTGGACATCTTCTTTCAAGGGCATGATCACATCTGGGTGCGCCAGATGCTGGATGGCGTCACTTACCAGACACTCTCACAGCCGGCAGATCCGAACTATTCGCTTTTCAACAGTTCTGCATTTACCAGCGGCGTCTTGATGCCCAACTCAGGCTATACAAGAGTGAGGGTGTCGGGAAGTGAGGTAACGGTAGAGTACGTGCGAACATATTTGCCGGAACACGAAACTCGGGATCAGGTTAACGGACAGGTGGCCTACTCCTACACGTTGCAATGACTTTTCGGAAGTGCAATGCCTGCTGAATGTCTTCGTAGAAGTGCGTCGCAAGCTTCGTAGTCTCGCCAGGATAGTACCCTGCTTAAAGGCCCATGAGCCGCGCATCCTCCGCCCGAAGCTGCAGCCCATAGGCTTCGACCACCTCACGCCACAGGCGCAGATAGTCGCCGTGGAAACTGGCGCGCGGCAGGTACTCGCTCGGCCCGGCGGCGCCCTTGCGCTGGTTCTCGGCGTCGTCCACCACCAGCAGATTGCGCGGGTCATTGGCGAAGCGCTCGCGTTGCTCCCGCGTCCAGGCGGCACCGCCGGCGGCATGGGCATAGGCCAGGGGCACGACGTGGTCGATGTCGACATCGCTGGCCTGGGTGTAGGTGTTGCCGGTGTAGGGGTCGTGCCATTGCCCGGTGGCCACGGTGCAGCCGCGCTCGGAGGTGAAGGTCACGGGGACCGTGCTGCTGGCGATCAGCAGTTCCTGCCGCGTGTTCTGGCAATCGCCGTCCGCGTCGCTCCAGTGCGGCCAGTCCTCGCGCTGATAGCGAAGACTGGCTTCGGTCTTTTGTTCCGCGCCCGCAAAGATGGGCTCCGGCGCGCTTGGCGGACTGTCTTGAAGGGCCGCCCAGAGCAGCAGGCCGAGCAGGAGCAGGGAAAACAGACGCATGCAGACGCTCACAACTGATTAAATTGTGAGCATTCTAGGGGTCAGCCCCGGATCGCCGCAAACTCCTCGGCCGTCACCGGCATCACCGACAGCCGATTGCCGCGCTGCAGCAGCGGCATCTGCGCCAGCGCCGGCATGGCGCGCAGGGCGTCCAGCGTCAGCAGCTGCGGCAGGCGGGCCACGAAGGCCATGTCCACGGCGCTCCAGCGTGGCGCGTCGGACGGGCTCTTCGGGTCGAAGTACACAGAAGCCGGGTCGAACTGCGTGGGGTCGGGATAGGCCGCGCGCGTCACCCGCACGATGCCCGCCACGCCGATCAGCTTGCAGCTGGAGTGATAGACGAGCACCGCGTCGCCCACCGACATGGCCCGCAGATAATTGCGTGCCTGGTAATTGCGCACACCCACCCAGGCGATGGCCGCGGCGGGGTCGCGGGCGAAATCCTCGATGCCGCATTCGGCGGGTTCGGTCTTGGCAAGCCAGAAAGCCATGGCAGGTCTCCGTGGAGTGGAAAAGGGGCTCATGCTTGCAGAGCGGCGCATCTGCGACAAGTTGTCACACGGGTTTCCCTTGCCCCTAATGCTTGCTTAGAATGAGCTTATTCCGATTATTTCCAATGCTGTCTCCACCATGATCCAGCGCTACCTGATTCTGGCTGCCCTGCTGCTGTCCGCCGCCGGGCACGCCCAGGAAGAACAGCCAAGCATTGCCCAGCTCCTGCAGGAGCCCTTCCTGGACGATTACTACTCCAACGTGGTCTATGGCTACGAGATCGTCACCGACAGTCAGCGCCATGCCAGCCGCTATGTCGGCAATGCCCTCAACTGCAGCAGCTGTCATCTG
>JALREE010000203.1 GCA_023256835.1 Pseudomonadales bacterium
GACCATCGTTCCGCTCTCTTGTTTCCTGAAGTGGTCGGCGGCGAAGCGGCTGACGTTGAAGCTGCCGAACAGGTGCACGCGCACGACCGCCTCGAACTCCTCTGGCGTCATCTGGTGGAAAATGCGATCGCGCAGAATTCCCGCGTTATTCACCACCGAATCGATCCGCCCGAAATTGTCCAGGGCCGCCTGCACGATGCGCTGGGCGCTGCTCCATTCCGCCACACTGTCGGTGCTGACCACAGCCTGCCCACCCGCTGCCAGGATCTCGGCCACAACTTGATCGGCCGGGCGTTCGGAACCCGACTCGCCACTGACGCTCACGCCGGCGTCGTTGACCACTACCTTGGCTCCGTGTTCAGCCATCAACAGTGCGATGGCACGCCCGATGCCTCGGCCCGCACCCGTCACCACCACCACCTTGTCTTCCATCAACTTTGTGTTCACGTAGCATCCTCTCGAGAAGTCCAATCCAAGCAGAATGATGGACACGCGGGGCTCGCTTGTCAAGATGGGGGGGTGAACTGGGCGATACTTCAAAAGCGTTGTGACGATTTCTGGGTTGGCGCACGAACGGGCCCCCCTCTGAAGCGCACACGCACGGCGGTTTCCTGGCCCTGCTGTGAGTTTTCATGGCTTGCCGGCACCGTCTGCGCCGACTGATCATGCGGTCCATGATCGAAGTCGAGACCCTGCGCGACCTGCGCGACCACGTTGGCGAGTCCGCCGGCCCCACGGAATGGATCAACGTCGACCGGGAGCTGATCGAAGGCTTCGGGCGAGCTACCCGTGACTTGAACTGGTATCACTTCGACCACGAGCGAGCATCCCGGGAACTGCCGGGCGGCAAGGTCATCGCGCACGGCCTGCTGCTGCTCGCGCTGATCCCCGGCCTGACGCCGCAGCTGATGCGGGTGCGCAACCACCACAGCGTGCTGAACTACGGGTTCGATGGCGTCCGCTTCACGTCGATCGTGCCGATCGATTCACGGGTGCGCCTGGGGATGAAGGTCAAGGCGGCGCGAGAGACCTCCAAGGGGACGTTGATCGAGCGCGAATGCGTCTTCGAACTCGAAGGCAGCGAACGTCCGGCCCTGGTGTGCGACTGGCTCGCGCTGATGCTCGCATGAGCGGCGGCGAGCTGCTCGAGATGTGCACGTGGCAGGCGCGCGTCGGCGGGCTGGACGCGGCGATCCGGGCCCTCCAGGCCGCGCCCAGGCTGCTGGGTGACGACGACGACGGATTGGCGGGCGCGTGGACAGCGGACGCCGGGCCATTGAACCGTCTGATCCACTTGTGGCGGTACCGGGGACCCACCGAGCGAGCGCTGCTGCATTCAACCGCCGCACAAGGTCCGCTTCCGCCGCCCGACGTCAGCATCGGCTTTTCCAGCGAGCTGCTCGAGCCGTTGCCGTTCTCTCCGCCGCTGCGGCCAAGGGACCTCGGCGGCTTCCACGAATTCCGGATCTATACCTACCCGACCTCCGCCCTTCCGGATCTCGTCGAACGCTGGTCGTCGGTCATTGAATGGCGCCAGACGCTGTCTCCCCTGGTGGGTGCCTGGATCACCCCGGCGGCGAGCGGTTCGGCTCTCACGCGTCTGGTGCATTGCTGGGCCTATCGCGACGCCAACGAGTGGCAGGCAGTCCGCGCCCTGGCTCGCAGTTCCGGCCGCTGGCCACCGCCGGCCGCGGGCAGGCCGACCTCGATCCTGGAGCAATCCAGCTTCGTGGCGCTCCCCTTGGGCTTCTCACCCCTGCGCTGAGCTTGGACGCGTCAGCAAAGCTGGCAGGGCCGTGAGCATTCTCGTCTTGCGCCGGCTGGACGCCGATTCAACACTCGACTACTTTCAATCCACCACAAGACGCCCATGACGCTCGAAGTCGAAACCGGCCAGTTCGTTCAGGCCAACGGCCTGAAAATCCACTACCACGCGCTCGGCGAAGGCAAGCCGGTGATCCTGCTGCACGGCGGCGGGCCGGGCGCCGCCGGTTGGAGCAACTACTCGCGCAACATCGAGCCGCTGGCGCGCAAGTTCCGCACCATCGTCATCGACCTGCCGGGCTTCGGCAAGTCGGACAAGACGGCCAGCCAGGGCAGCGTGTTCGAGTTCATGTCGGATGCCGTCATCGGCGTCATGGACGCCCTGAAGATCGACAAGGCCAGCTTCATCGGCAATTCGCTGGGTGGCGGAACGTCCCTTAAGACCTGCGTGCGCCATCCCGCCCGGGTCGACAGGATGGTGCTTATGGGGCCGGCCGGGAGCCTGCCCATGTTCACCATGCTGCCGGAAGGTATGCGGCTCCTTCGCTCTTACTACAGCGGCAGCGGACCCTCCCTGGAGAAGCTCAAGACTTTCCTCGAGTTCCTGGTGTTCGATCCGTCCCAGATATCGGAGGAGCTCCTGCAGTCGCGCTTCGAACTGAGCTGCGACCCGCAGGTCGTGGCCAACCCTCCGATGAAGAACATGGGCAAGCAACTGCCCGCCGACCAGCTATGGCGGGACACCCTGTCCGCGCTGCCGCACAAGACGCTTCTCGTCTTCGGGCGGGAGGACCGTACGGTGCCCCTCGATGCCGCGTTCATCCTGCTGCGGACGCTGCCGAACGCCTCGCTGCACGTGATGCCCAACACCGGGCATTGGGCGCAGTGGGAACGAGCCGACGAGTTCAACCAGCTGTGCGAGAACTTCCTGGCATGACGACGGCCCAGCGGCTGCGGGGGAGGGTCGTCGTCGTCACCGGAGCCTGCGGCAGCATCGGGCGCGCGACCACCGTTCGCCTGGCAATGGAGGGGCCCGAGGCAATCGTGGCCCTGGACGCGCAGTGCGATTTTGGCGGACTCGCCGACGACGTTCGTGCCGCGGGGCCCGCCGTCCTCTGCCTGTCGGTCGATTGCACCCAGCCTGATGCCATCGCGGCTGGGTTCCGGCAGGTCCACGATCGTTTCGCCCGGGTGGACGTGCTGGTCAACACGGTGGGCGGCAGCGTGCGCGGAAAGGTCGGTGAGTTCTGGTGCTCCGAGCCGGCCACCTGGCGCCAAGTCATCGACCTGTCCCTCATGAGCGCCATGTGGTGTGCACGCGAAGTGGTCCCGGGCATGCGCGAGCGCCGGCGAGGCAGTATCGTCAGCATCGCGTCCAGTGCCGCCACCCAGCCCATCCCCACGCTGGTCGACTACGGCGCTGCGAAAGCAGGCGTGCTCGGCTTCACCCGCGGTCTCGCACTGGAATTGGCCGCGTTCGGCGTGAACGTGAACGCCGTCTCCCCCGGGCCAATCGACACCTTGGGCCTGCAGCAACTCCCCGAAGTGCGCCAGCGCAGCCTGCAGGGTGTTCCGATGGGTCGGCTGGGCACGCCGGAAGAGATCGCGGCGGCGGTGGCGTTCCTGGCGGGTGACGACGGAACATTCGTCACCGGCCAGAACCTGCAGGTCAACGGCGGCAAAGCCTTCGGCTGACCTGTTGTGCGGGTTTCCTCATGGGTCCCCACATTCCATGGTGCGACGCCACTTCGATGCCCGGTGGTCAGGACGCCGTTCCGCTGGAGCGCAACACTTCGATCTCGGTGGCCGAAAAGCCCCACCCCTCCAGCGCGGCGGCGAGATCGATGCCGGGCTCCACACCTGCGCTGGGGGTCTTCGCCTTGGTGCGGCTGAAACGCGGCGCAGGAGCGGGCTGCATGATGCCGTCGATCTCGACGTAGGTGTTGCGTGCGCGATGGTGCGGATGCTGCGGCGCCTCCTGCAGGGTCAGCACCGGGGCGAAGCAGATGTCCGTCTGGCCCAGGAGGGTATCCCACTCGTCGCGGGTCTTCGTTCGGAAGACAGCTGCCAGCCGCTCCCGGAGGGCGGGCCACTCGCGCCGGTCGGCGCGATCCGGCAGTTCCTCGTCCGCGAGGCCGGTTACCCGCAGAAGCTCCACATAGAAGGGCTGTTCCGCGGAGCCGATGCTGATGTACTGCCCGTCGGACGTCTCGTAGACGCCGTAGTAGGGCGCGGCGCCTGCGGTCGGGCTGGTGCCGCGACCCTGCCATTTGCCCGCGGCCAGGAAGCCGTGGAACATCGTCATGAGCGACGCGGCCCCGTCCACCATCGCCGCATCGACGACCTGGCCACGCCCGGAGCGCGTCGACTCCCAGAGCGCGCACATCATGCCAAATGCCAGGTACATCCCGCCGCCGCCGAGGTCTCCAACCAGGTTGAGCGGCAGCACCGGCGGTTCTCCGGCCTGGCCGATAGCGTCGAGGGCACCCGTGAGGGCGATGTAGTTGATGTCGTGGCCGGCGAGCCGGGCGAGCGGCCCGTCCTGGCCCCAACCCGTCATGCGGCCGTAGACCAGCCTCGGATTCACCGCGAGCAGCTCATCGGGTCCGAGCCCACAGCGCTCCATCACGCCGGGGCGGAATCCCTCGATCAGCGCATCGGCGGTTTGCGTCAGCCGCCGAACCAGTTCGACACCCTGTGGGGTCTTGATGTCGACCGCGATGGCGCGCCGGTTGCGATCCAGGAGGTTGAAGCGCGGCTCGAGCGGCCGGAAGCGGGTCTGCGGCCGGTCGATTCGCAAGACCTGCGCCCCCATATCGGCCAGCATCATGGCCGCGAACGGGCCGGGTGCGAGCCCGGCGAATTCGATCACCTTGAGGCCTTGCAGCGCTCCCATGTCAATGCTCCCGATCGTGTTGGGGTGCAACGGGCTTCGTGCCCGCGACGAAGGTGGGGCGCGCTGCCCGAAGGCAGGCGGCGGGGCTCACTCCCAGGTAATGCCGAGCTTCTTGACCAGGGCGCTCCACCGACGGTCTTCGGCCCGCACCAGCGTGGCCGTCTCGGCCGCCGACATGGACTTGGCATCGGTCCCGAACTCGGCCAGCGCCGTCCTGACCTCCGGGCTGTCGACTGCGCGCGAGAGCTCCCGGTGGATCCACTCGAAGGTGGCAGGCGGAATCCCGGCTGGTGCGAAGAAGAGGAACGTTCCGCGTATGTCCAGGTCCTTGAACCCCTGCTCCATAAGCGTGGGCACCTCCGGCAGTTGCTCGCTGCGCTTGGCCGTCGTGACGCCCAGCGCCTTCAGCTTGCCGGTGCGCACGTATTGCAGCACGCCAGGCAGCGTGTTCAGCATCACGGGGACCCGGCCGGGAACAACGTCCAGGAAGGCTGGCGTGTCGCCCTTGTACGGAATGCTGCGGATCTTCAGCCCCGTCTCGGCGATGATGGACTCCATCGACAGGTGCATGGTGGACCCCACCGAGGTGAGGGCATAGGAGAGGTCCTGCTTCTTGGACAACTCCACCAGTTCCTGCAGGTTGTTTGCCGGAATGCTCGGGTGCACGACGAGCACGTTGGCGATGGTCCCGATCGGGGTGATGTACTGGACGTCCTTGCTCAGGTCGTACGGCAGTTTCTTGAGCAGGTGCGGAATGATCGCGAACGAGCCCATCGCGGCCCAGCCGATGGTGTAGCCGTCGGGAGGCGATTTCAGGACCATGTCCACGCCGATGTTGCCGCTCGCGCCCGGCCGGTAGTCCAGGACCAGGTTGGCGCCGGTGTTCTGTAGCACCTTCTGCTGCAGGATTGTCAGCTGGGCTGTGGCGGTGCCGCCGGCCGGATAGGGCACCACAAGGCGGATTGGCTTGTTCGGGAAACCGCTCTGGGCGTGCGCCTGCACCCCCAACAGCGGAAGGGCGAGTGCCGCCAGCGCTTCGCGGCGGCGCAGATGGAAATGATTGGAAGGCAAGCTTGTCTCCAGGTTGGCGATTGGGCAGAGACAAGTATCAAGAGTGGGTAGGCGCAAGGCAAAGAAGGATTTGTCACGGCGCCGTCAGAGAATCTCATACAACCCCGCGCGGTACCAGCCCCACACTCGGTGCGCACGGCTTTCGGAGAGGCGACGAAAAATGGACAAGGATGGCAAGTCGATGGGGCCCCTGGCGGGCTATCGGGTGCTCGAATTCGCCAACATGATCTCGGGGCCGTTCTGCGGGCAGATGCTTGCCGACCTCGGGGCCGACGTCGTGGGGTCTCCTCGTTTTCAGTGCAATAAGTGACGGTACGAAAAGCTAGCACTGGCGCGGAGGTGGTGTTGGTAGATCGTTGATTTCATTGACTTTCCTGTTCACTTTCAAATCTGCGATT
>JALREE010000275.1 GCA_023256835.1 Pseudomonadales bacterium
AGGCGCCATCCCCGGCTGGATCTGGCCGACGCCCATCGACTGGCTGTGGTTGATCGTCATGGGTCTCCTGGGCGGCATCGCGCAGATCCTGACCACGCGGGCCTGGCGCCTCGCGCCGGCGTCGATCCTGGCACCCTTCGACTACGCCTCCATCGTCCTTGCCGTGCTGTTCGGCTATCTTTGGTTCAAGGAAGAACCCTCATGGACAGTGTGGTTGGGGCTGCCTCTGGTCATTGGCTCAGGCCTCTACATTCTTCACCGCGAGCAAGTCCGGGCCCGTGAGCGCAAAAAGACGGGTAGCGACCTCCCGTCAACCCATTGACGAATCGGCCGGCAATCAACATCTTGTAGGGTATGAGCGATACCCAGTTTTCCCTTTCCGAGAGTGCGGCAAAGCGCATTTCCTTTCTCGCGGCCAAGGAAGCCAAGCCTGTCATGATGCGGGTGGCGGTCCTGGGCGGCGGCTGCTCGGGCTTTCAGTACAATTTCTCGTTCGAGGAAGGCCGCAACGACGACGATCTGGTGATCGAGCGTAGCGGCGCCGCCGTGCTGGTCGACGCCACCTCCCTGGAGCTGCTCAAGGGCTTTCACCAGACCCACGGCGACGTGATCTTCAAGCCGCTGGACGGCATGGGCGGCTCGTCCATCTTCCGTCTGCGCAAGGACGACCCGAACGTCAGCGTGATCATCGAGACGCTCACCGGCCACGGCCGCACCCCCATCATGGCGCAGCGCTTCATTCCCGAGATCGTCAACGGCGACAAGCGCATCCTGCTGGTGGACGGCGAGCCCGTGCCCTATGCCCTGGCGCGCGTGCCGGCACGCGGCGAGACCCGCGGCAATCTGGCCGCCGGCGGCAGCGGCGTGCCCCAGCCGCTGTCCGAGCGCGACCGCTGGATCGCCGCGCAGGTGAAGGACGTGGTGCGCGAGAAGGGCCTGCTGTTCGTGGGCCTGGATGTGATCGGCGACTACCTGACCGAGATCAACGTCACCAGCCCCACCTGCGTGCGCGAGCTGAACAAGGCCTATGATCTCGACATCGCCGGCGACCTGATGAACGTGATCGAACGCAAACTGCACGCACGAGGCTCATGACCCCCACGACCGATCTGAGCAAGGAGCGCTTCGGCTTCACCATTTTCCTCTCCGCCTGTCTGCACATCATGCTGATTGCGGGGGTGGGCTTCAGCTACCTGGAAGAAAGCAACAGCGCACCGGCCATCGAGATCACACTGGCGCAGTACCGCAGCGATGTGCGCCCCGACGAAGCCGATTTCATCGCCCAGGAAAACCAGATCGGCAGCGGTACGCTCGACGAGGCCGCCGCGCCCAGCACGCCCTTCGTGTCGCCGTTTCACGACGAAGTGATCCAGCAGGTCGATCCGATCCAGCAGCAGCCCGCGCCGAACCGGCAGACAGAACCGAGCGACCTGGCACTGCTGACGGTGCAGGAAGCCGATCAGGCCATCGAGCAGCAGCTGGAGCGCGAGGCGCCCGAGACGGACGCCCCGCTGTCGGAGAACGCCACGCCCGAGGAACTCAGTCTGGCCATCGCCAGCCTGCAGGCCCAGCTCGACTCGCAGCAACAGGCCTATGCCCGGCGTCCGCGCAAGTACACCATTTCCTCGGCCTCCACTCAGCAGCGCCACGACGCCCTCTATCTGGATTCCTGGCGGCGCCGCATCGAGGCCGTGGGCAATCTGAACTACCCGCAGCAGGCCCGCGAACAACAGATCTATGGCAGCCTGCGCATGCTGGTGGCCCTGCGCCCCACCGGCACGGTGCAGGAAATCCGCATCCTGCAGTCCTCCGGTCAGCGCATCCTGGATGAAGCCGCCATCGAGATCGTGCGCATGGCTGCGCCCTTCGAGCCCTTCCCCGAGGAGCTGCGCGGCAAGGTCGACATTCTGGAAATCATCCGCACCTGGCGTTTCCACCAGGTCAATTCCTTCACCAGTCAGTGAGCCGCCCATGACCCAGGACGACACTCCCGGCCCCCACTACGAAGCGCAGCCCGGCACCCTGGCCAATCAGTTCCTGATCGCCATGCCGCATCTGCAGGACGCGTGGTTCAACCACACCGTCACCTTCCTGTGGAAGCACAACGCCGAGGGCGCACTGGGCATCGTGATCAACAAGCCTTCCACCATGCGCGTGGCCGAGCTGATGGAGGAACTGGGCATCGACCTGACACCGCGCCGTGGCGATCTCGCCTTTCACGGCCAGTACGTGATGAGCGGCGGGCCGGTGGAAAAGCAGAAGGGGTTCATCCTGCACAATGCGGGACGCGAGTGGGAATACACGCTGCCGCTGACCCCTCAGGTGAGCCTGTCGATGTCCCGCGACATCCTGGTCGACATCGCCGCCGGCAAGGGCCCGGAACACTATCTGGTGGCGCTGGGCTGCGCGGGCTGGGACGCCGGCCAGCTGGAGCGTGAGATCACCGACAATGTGTGGCTCACGACCCCTGCACTGCCCGAACTGATCTTCTCCGACCAGCATGCGCAGAAGGCCGAGCGCGCCGCCGCCCTGCTGGGCGTGAGCCTGAGTCAGCTCTCCTCGTTTGCGGGGCACTCCTGAGCATGGATGACTTCCCGGTCCATAAACGTGGCGAGTTCAGCGTGCTGTGTTTCGATTTCGGCACCCGCCGCATCGGCAGCGCCTACGGCCAGACCCTGCTCGGCACCGCCTCGGCGCTGACGGCCATTCCCGCACGCGACGGCATTCCCGACTGGGTGCAGCTGGACGCACTGGTGCAGAAGTGGCAGCCGGATGTGTTCGTGGTGGGCCTTCCCTTCAACATGGACGACAGCGAGAGCGATCTGCTGCGCCGCGCGCGCAAGTTCGGCCATCGCCTGAGCGGCCGCTACGACAAGCCCTGCTACGGGATGGATGAGCGCCTCAGCTCATTTGAAGCGCGGGGATTGAAACTGCGCGGCGAATCCACCGCCCAGCTCGACTGCCTGGCGGCGCAACTGATTCTGGAGACGTGGTTTCAGGGGCTGGCGCAGAAGTTTGCGCAGACTCCATAGGAGACGCGCAGGAGCTTGCTTGCAAGCGAACAACAACTTCGGAAGCAGTTCGCTTGCAAGCAAGCTTGTATGTTCAGCCTCGGCAGGTGATAAGGGCTTGCCGGG
>JALREE010000305.1 GCA_023256835.1 Pseudomonadales bacterium
CCGCTCTACCAGAGCAGCGACGACGAGGTGCTCGGCGCCTATCTGCCACACCTGCGCAAGGTCAATCCCAGTTTCCAGCTGGAGTGGATCGAGCGATTCTGGGTCTTCCGCGAGCGGGCGGCACAGCCGATCATCCCCCTCCACTACTCGGACTCCCTGCCGGAACATCGCACCGGTCTGCCAGGGCTGTATCTGGCCAACACCACGCAGATCTATCCGGAGGATCGCGGCACGAACTACTCGGTGCGGTTGGGCAACCGGATCGCTGCAATGGTGGACGGGGACATCCGTGGCCGCATCGACGGCTGATCCAGCATCCGGGCCGGCGACCGATGGGAGTGCGATGGCACTCGTCCTCGCGCAGGTGAGCTCCACCTACACCGAACGCGGCGCACGCGTGGAAGCGCTGAGAGAGGTCTCGCTGACGGTTCGCCACGGGGAGATCCTGGCGATCGTGGGGCCATCGGGGTGCGGGAAGAGCACCCTCCTTGATGCCATCGCCGGGCTGATCGAACCGGACCTCGGGACGATCGCGTTGGATGGCGTCGTCCTCCCGGCTGCGGCGCGGCTCGGTCGGTCCGGGTACATGAAGCAACGGGACTTGCTGCTGCCTTGGTTGACGATCGAGCGGAATGTGGCGATCGGCCTCGAGCTGCGCGGCACCGACAAGGAAGCGGTGCGCCGCAGTCAGCCGGCCATGCAGACCGAGCTGATGATCGCCTACGCCTGGGACATGGTGATGCGACGTGACCCCATCGGCTTCTTCGGCATGGTCCATGTGCTGGAAGGCACCAGCGTGAACCTGGCCGATCACGCGGCCGATCAGATCAAGGCGACGCTCAATCTTCCGGAACGCGCATTCAGCTATCTGCGCTCCCACGGCAGCATCGATCAATCGCACATCCAGCACCTGGAAAGTCTGATGAACCGCTTCACCGACCCGGCGGACCAGGCGCTGCTGATCCACAGCACGAAGATGTTCTACCGTCTCTACAAGGGCGTGTTCGACAGCGTGCTGGATCATCCCGCCAACACCGCCGTGCGCAGCGCGGCCTGAGGAGGCATCCATGCAGCTGCACGGCAGAACGATCCTGCTGACAGGGGCCACCGGTGGCATCGGTCGCGCACTGGCGCGCAGCCTCGCCGAGGCCGGCGCACAGCTGCTGCTGGTGGCGCGTGACGCCGTGGCGCTGGAACAGCTGGGGCACGCACTGCCGTGTGCCGGTGCGCCGCATCGCACGCTGGCAGTCGATCTGACACAGGCTGACGCGCCACGGCAGGTGCAGGCGTTCTGCGCCGATGTCCCGTTGTCCGTGCTGATCAACAACGCCGGAACCAGCGAGCTGAATTTCCTGCAGGACACTCTGCCCGAGACCATTGAGCGCCAGTTCGCCCTCAATCTCACGGCACCCGTCCTGCTCACGCGCCTGCTGCTGCCCCAATTGCTGAGACAGGAAAGCGCCCTGGTGCTGAACATCGGTTCGGCCTTCGGCAGCATCGGCTATCCCGGCTTCAGTGTGTACTGTGCCAGCAAGTTCGGCTTGCGCGGCTTCAGTGAGGCACTGCGCCGGGAGCTGGCCGACACCGGTGTCGGCGTGCTGCACGTCGCCCCGCGCGCCACCCGCACCACGCTCAACAGCGAGCGGGTGGTGGCGATGAATCATGCGCTCGGCAATGCCATGGACGACCCCTTGCACGTGGCGCGACAGGTGCTGAACGGCATCGAGCGCGACCGCCGCGGCACCGTGGTGCTCGGATGGCCCGAACGGCTGTATGCCGTGATCAACGCCGTGCTGCCCGCTGTGACCGATCGCGCCCTGCGCAAGGCACTGCCGGTGATTCAGCGCTTTGCCCGGCAGTCGTCCTGACCCTGATTGAAATGTGTTTCTGACCCCCCTCTTTGAACAACCCTGGAGAAGCCTCATGAAAATTTGTCAACTTGCCTTGCTGGTTACGCTGCTGTGTGCTGCTGCCGCGCAGGCCCAGACCAGTCCTGCCGTCACCGCCCTGCAGGATCGCTGGGCTGAAATCAACTACCTCACCCAGGGCGATGCCCAGGTGGAGGCGTTCAGCGTGCTGATTGAAGAAGCGCGCAAGGTCACCGAGTCCGAGCAGGACAGCCCGGAGGCCTGGATCTGGAGCGGCATCATCAAGTCCAGTTATGCGGGCGTGAAGGGCGGTCTGGGGGCCCTGTCTGCGGCCAAGGCGGCCAAGGCCGATCTGGAGAAGGCCATTGCTCTGAATGGCGATGCGATGGAAGGCTCCGCCTACACCAGTCTGGGCGTGCTGTATCTGAATGTGCCCGGCTGGCCGGTGGCCTTCGGCGACGAGGACGAAGGCGTGGCTCTGCTGCGCAAGGGCCTGGCCGTCGGCCCCGATGCGATTGACGCCAACTATTTCTACGCGGAGTATCTGTTCAAGAGCGACAAGTTCGAGGAAGCCCGGCAGTATCTGCAGAAGGCGCTGCAGGCGCCCGCCAGACCCGGTCGCGAGATTGCCGATCAGGGGCGTCGACAGGAAATCGAAAGAATGCTCGGGCAGATGCGCTGAGACAAAGGTAACGCAATGCAAGTCATGCTGGTGGAAGACAACGTGATGCTGGCGACGGCCGTGGCCAAGGCGCTGCGCACGGCCGGCTTCAGCGTGAATCATGTCAGCCGCGGGGATCAGGCGCTGGCCGCCATCAAGACGTCGAAGCCCGACATCCTGGTGCTGGATCTCGGGCTTCCCGGCATGGATGGTCTGGAAGTGCTGCGGGGCGCACGCCGGCAACACTTCACCAACCCCGTGCTCATCCTGACGGCACGGGACAAGACGCAGGACAAGGTGGCAGGCCTGGACAGCGGGGCGGACGACTATCTCGCCAAGCCCTTCGAGATGGACGAGCTGCTGGCTCGCCTGCGTGCCCTGGAGCGTCGGCTCGGCAGCGTCAAGAGCGCCAGCATCCTCATTGACGAGGTGGCACTGGATACCCAGAGTCTGGAGGTCGCGGTGGCAGGCGAGCCGCTCACCCTGTCGCGGCGCGAGTACATGCTGCTCAAGGCGCTGATGGAGAGCGCCAACAAGGTGCAGACCCGGGACATGCTGGACAGCAAGCTGTACGGCTGGGGCGAGGAAGTCAGCAGCAATTCGGTGGAAGTCCACATTCACAATCTGCGCAAGAAATTGCCTGCCGGCTTCATCCAGACCGTGCGAGGTCTGGGCTATGTCGTGAAGAAAGGGGGAGGTGTCAGCTGAGCGCCGCGCAACCCCTGCCATGACCTCGATCCGGATTTTCCTCACGCTCAGCGTGAGCGCCCTCATCCTGCTGATCAGCTTTCTGTCCGCCATTCGTGGCTATCGCGAGAGCATGGTCGAGGCGGAGCTGCTGTTCGACCAGCAACTGCTCGAGCACGCCAAGATGCTGAGCCTGCTCAACCCGTCGGCCTTGAGTGGCGGGGTGCGGGTGGTGCAGGACCTGGTGCTGCCGAACGTGGTCAATCCGGAACTGGGCGACGAGATGCAGATCGCCTATCAGATCTTCACGGAGCAGGGCGGCTTGATCCTGCGCTCGGTGCTGGCACCCGTGACGCCCATGAGTCCTTTCGAGGTCGGCTTTCGCGAAGTCAACTTCAGTGGTTATCGTTGGCGGGTGCTGGCCATCCTGGACGAGGAACAATCCCACTGGGTATTGACTGCCCAGCGCATCGACATTCGTTACGACCTGGCCGAGGGCATCATCCTGGATGCCGTGGTGCCGACCATCATTACGGTGCCCCTGGCGGCGCTCCTGATCTGGCTGTTCGTGAGTTTCGGTCTGCGGCCCTTGCAGACGCTCGCGCGTCAGGTCCAGGCTCGGGAGGCCAGCGATCTGAGCCCGGTGCGCCTGGACCAGGTGCCGAAGGAACTGACCCAGCTGAGCCGGTCCATCAACGATCTGCTGCGCCGGCTGCAGGACTCGTTCGAGCGCGAGAAACGCTTCGCCGCCGATGCCGCCCACGAGTTGCGCACCCCGATCAGCATCCTCAAGGTGCAAGTGCACAATCTGCTGCAAGAGTTGCAATCGCCCTCAGCTCAGGCCAGCGCACGCGAGTTGCGCGAGGGCATCGACGCCATGGGGCATCTGGTGGAACAGATCCTGGAGCTCAACCGCACGGCGCCGGATCAGTATTCGCTGCGCTTCCAGCCGCTGGACCTGCATGCACTCGCCCAGGAGGTGGTCAGTCAGGACTTCGATCGAATCCTGCAGCGAGCTCAGGAATTCGAACTGGAAGGCGAGTCGTGCTGGGTGCTGGGGGACGCGACAGCCTTGCGTTCGCTGTTGCACAATCTGCTTACCAATGCCAGCAAGTACACCCCGCAAGGCGGGCGGCTGCGGCTGCGGGTGGCGCCCGATGGGCAAGGTGTGCGCTGCAGCATGGAGGACTCCGGACCGGGCATACCCGAACAGTATCGCGAACGCGTCTTTGATCGCTTCTACCGTCTGCATGGCGATCAGCATGATTCGGGCGTCAGCGGTTCCGGGCTGGGCCTGGCCATCGTGAAGCATATCGTCGACATGCACCACGCCAGCATTGCGCTGGATCGCTCCGCGCTGGGCGGCTTGCAGGTGCTGGTGCAGTTCCCCGCCGCCGCTGGCGGCCGTTCAACAGGTTTGCCAGAGGAGGCAGCGTGACACGTTCAGAAAGAAGCCGGGCAGAGCCGGGCAGGCGCTGGCTTGTCGCGCTGCTGCTCGCCTGCAGCGCAGGCAGTGGGGCGGTGGCCCAGACACCCGAGGTCGAGATCCAGATTCGCGAGCATCTGTTCTACCCGGCCGAGGTGCGGATTCCAGCCAACACCAAGGTCAAGCTCGTCATTCGCAATCTGGATGCAACGCCGGAAGAGTTCGAGAGCTACGAGCTCAATCGGGAGAAGGTGATCGTGGGCAACAGTCAGGGCATCGTGTTCATCGGCCCGCTGGCCCCAGGGGAGTACCCGTTCTTCGGCGAGTTCAATCCGCGCACGGCGCAAGGCAAGGTGATCGTTGAGTAAGCGTGTCGACGAGGGGCAGCGGCAAGGAGCGATGACATGATCAGTGCCGTCATCATCGTACTGCGCGAAGTGCTGGAGGGTGTGCTGCTGATCTGCATGCTCATGGCCTCCGCGTGCGCCATGGGTCATCGCCTGCGCTGGCTGCCGCCGGCTCTGATCATGGGCTTTGCGGGTGCCTTGGCCTATGGGCTGTTTCTGGAGCCGATCTCCATGCTGTTCGATGGACTGGGACAGGAGATCAGCAGTGCCGTGATCCTGCTGACGACCGCCCTGGCATTGGTGGTCTACTCTGGCATGCTGGCGGCCAATGCCACGCACGCCGGGTCTTCCGGCCCCGCGTCAGGGGTCCTGCTGGTGTGCGTGACGGCCACGACTCTCTCCCTCCTGCGCGAAGGGGCCGAGATCTATCTGTATGTGTACGGCTACGGGGTGCAGGCAGGGCAGATGGCCTCCGTTCTGGCGGGGGGTACCATCGGTGCCGGCATCGGCCTGAGCCTGGGGACCTTCCTGTACTATGGCTTGCGGGCCTTGTCGCGCAAGGCCTGCCTGTGGGCAAGCGCGGCGATCGCCATGATGACCGGGGCAGCCCAGGTCATGCAGTCCACCTACAATCTGGAGCAGGCGGATCTGTTGCCGTCAATGCAAGCTCTGTGGGACAGCAGTGTGCTGGTGGCTGAATCCTCGCCTGCCGGCGAGATCCTGCAGGCGGCCATAGGCTATGAGGCAACGCCGACGGCAGTTCAACTGGGGCTTTACGCGGCGTCGCTGTTGCTGTCGCTGATGGCCATGCTGCTCGGGCGTCTGTATGCAGGCAAGCGAAGGGAGAGAAAGGCATGAAGGCAGTGAGAACATGGGCGCCATGGCAGGCTGCGGTCCGTCTCGGTCTGGTGATGGCTTGCCAGCCGATCGGCAGCGTGCTGGCGGATGTCGAGTTTCAGCACAACGGCGTTGGTCGCGTCTACGACCCTTATGTGCAGCCGCTGGAGCGCGAATTGGAGTTTCGCACGCTCTACCAGACCGACCCGGATCCGCTGGAATCGGACATCCTGCGCCAGCGCATCGGCATCGGTCGCTCGTTGACTGAACGGGTCTTCGCCGAAGCCTATCTGCTGGCTGAAAAGCAGCCGGGCAGCGGCCTGCGGCTTGAAGGTTACGAGGCCGAAGTCAAGGTGCAGCTCACCGAGCAGGGCGAGTACGCGGCCGACTGGGGCCTGCTGATCGAATTCGAGCGCGAGCGCAGCGAGAGCATCTCGGAAGCGGCCGTGGCGGTACTGAGCAGCCGTCAGTTCGGCAACTGGGTGGGGACCCTCAACCTGGGCCTGGAGTATGAGTTCGGTTCCGACATCGACAACGAGTTCGAGACCTTCGTG
>JALREE010000170.1 GCA_023256835.1 Pseudomonadales bacterium
CCAAGCCGCGTTGGGGCAGCATCATGGCGCTGGTGGCGATCGCCTGAAACATGTAGCGCACCCACAGGATCATCAACAGGGGGACACCGGCTACCAGAATCTTGTTGGTGGTGTCCAGCCCGGAGCTGGCGGGGTTCTCGCCGCTGAAGGGCGGGCGCAGGTCCTCGAGTTCCTCGGTGCGGTGCTCCACCCCGACCGCCGCCATCACGTCGCCGCCCCACCAGCTGAACAGGGTGCCGGTGGCCTTGAGGTCGACGCTGGCGATGCTGGCCTGCGCCTCACGGGCAAATACATCGCTGAAGGAGTCCACCACGGCCTGGGGGTTGCTGTAAGGGGCATCCGCCACCACGGCATTGTTCTGCACCTTGAAGGTGTAACCGAAGGGGTTGTAGGCGCTGGTGTCGGTGCGGGCGATGGCAGCCTGCAGGAGGCTCTCGCGCACATCGGGATAGGCCTCGTCATTGCCGTTGACTTCGTTGTAGAACAGGGACGACTCCCACGTCCAGGTCTCGCCCAGCGAGCCCTTCAGGCCCGCGGTGAAACGCAGCACGTCAGAGTCCGTCTCGATCACTTCCGGGGACAGCCCTGCCAGGGTCATCTGGGTGAAGCCGACCGTGCGCGGCGTGCCGGTCAGGCGGGGTGTGCCATCGGCATTGGCGGCACCGGTCGGGTGGTAGAAGCGCGAGCCGTAGGGGTTGAAGGGGTTGTCGACGGGCATCAGCATCAGCTTGTCCGAGGTTGGCCCGTTCAGGGCCAGGGGCTGGCGCTGCATGGTGGAGTTGGCCATGTAGTAGCCGAATTCCGCGAAGGCCGTGAGCTTGTCCGACACGTCGTATTCACCGGCCAGATACGCATTGCCGCGCTTGACTTCGGGCGAGGCCAGGCCGAACTGGTTGAGGTCGAGGAAGAACTCCGGGTTGTTGCTGCGGCTGGGCGCAGCCGTGGTCAGCGTGGGCACGCCGTTGACCGGACGGAAGTAATTGTTGGCGGTCGCTGTCCCGACGCGGAACGTCGGCCAGTAGCCGCGCGCGGAGCGCCCGTCGAAGGGGCCGCCCGGCGCATTGAAAGGGGCCGGTGCGCGAGCGGAGTTGAAGGAGGTCTCGCTGAAATCGCGCTCGCTCAGGGCGATGCTGTCGCGGTTCAAGGCTTCCAGCGTGCCGATGAAACGGCCGCGGCCCTCGGCCAGATCGGTGGAACCGAAGGTCAGCGCCAGTTGGGTGTTGCCGCCTCCCCCATGCTCGGTGCCGCCCTGCTGCAGCATGACTTCCACGCCGTCGAACTCGCGCCTCATGAGGTAGTTGATCACCCCGCCCACGGCATCCGAACCGTAGATGGCAGAGGCACCGTCACGCAGCACGTCGATGCGCTCGACGCCCTGCGTGGGCAGCTGATTGACGTTCACTGCCTGGGACAGACCGGCCGTCATCGGGTTGATGGCCATGCGCCGGCCGTTCACCAGCACCAGCGTGGCAGTGGCGCCCATGCTGCGCAGATTGATGTTGGCATTGTCGCCACGCGCGCCGGAGGAACCCAGTCGAGTTTCATTCTCGGGCAGGTTCACCACGGAGGGCAGCGAGCTGAGCAGGTCCACCGGCAGCAGCGCCGCGCGCACTTCCATGGCCTCTTCGCTGATCACGGACACCGGCACGGCACTGTCATTGAGGGCACGGCGAATGTTCGAGCCGGTCACCACCACTTCCTCGATCTCGGGAGCCTCGTCCGCTGTCGACTGCGCGCCGGACTGAGCGACAGCGTTCATGCCGGTGCCCAGCAGCACACCGGACAGCGCCAGTTGCACCATGAGGCTCAGGGGTTTGCGGCGCAGCATGGGCGCTGTGAGAAGAACGAGGGAATGCGGGGTGAAAGGTGTATTCATGCGAAGCAACTCCTGAAGATCCACCAAAGGCAAGGCGGACGGCAATGAAGAAGCCGCGACAGTGTGTCGCAGCCTGATCAGGGGCTTACGATAGAGCGCGTTTGCGACAGGGGAATGGCAGAGAGACTGCAGTTGGGTGACGCACAGATGACATGACTGGTTCCTGCAGCAAACAGAAAAATCTGGTCGCCTGCGAGCAGGCTCCTACAGCAAGTGCTCCAGCTGCTCGGGGAAACACGGTCGCCCCTGTGCATTCACTGCGGCGACAACGAACCGGGCATTCAAGATCGGCGTCCCTTGGGGCAGCAGCGTGATCTGCTGCACGAAGGCCATGCGCAGACGCGAGACGCGCTCGGTCTGCACGCTGACCCGGAACACATCGCCACTGCGCAGCGAACGCAGGTAGTCCAGCTCCGCGCGGATCACCATCACGTGCAGACCACTGGCGGTGAGGGCGGCGAAATCCAGGCCCCGATGCTTGAGAAACTCGTGCCGCGCGTGTTCGGTGTAATTCTGATAGACGGCATTGTTCACCACGCCCTGCAGATCACATTCGTAATCCCGCACGGCCATGTCCACAAAGAAAGTCTGCATGGGGGTCTCGCCTCGCTGCTGCGCCCGAAGTGCGGCGGATGATAGCACTGCCTGCCGCGCTGGAGTCGGCAGGTGAATTTGCATAGACTCCGGCCAAGCCCCCTTCCGGACACCGCCAGCCATGCCCCCAATGCCGCATCCCATCCGTCTGCCCTCATCCCTCTTGCTGCGCAGCCTGCTCGCCCTGGGCCTGATCCTCGCTGTCAGCGCCTGCCGCAGCCCGCAGGGCCGCCCGGTCAGCCTGCTGGAGCAGGCCGATGTCAGCACCCTGCAGGCGGCCATGAGCGAAGGCAGCCTCACGGCAGTGGCCATCACGGAACATTACCTCGCGCGCATTGCGCAACTGGACCCGCAACTGCATGCCGTGCTGGAAGTGAACCCCGAGGCCCTGAGCATCGCCGCGGTCCTGGATGCGGAGCGCGCGGCGGGCACGGTGCGCTCGCCCCTGCACGGCATACCGGTGCTGCTCAAGGACAATATCGACACCGCCGACCAGATGCAGACCACGGCCGGCAGCCTGGCCTTGCTGGATGCCCCCACGCCCCAGCGCGATGCCTTCCTGGTCACTCGTCTGCGCGAAGCCGGCGCGGTCATCCTGGGCAAGACCAACATGAGTGAGTGGGCGAATTTCCGCTCCACCAATGCCTCCAGCGGCTGGTCCAGTCGCGGCGGCCAGACGCTGAACCCCTATGACCCGGAACGCACGCCCTGCGGCTCCAGCACCGGCTCGGCCGTGGCGCTGGCGGCAGACTTCGCCGTGCTCGCCGTGGGCACCGAGACGGACGGCTCCATCGTCTGCCCTTCGGCCCACAACAGCGTCGTGGGCATCAAGCCCTCGCTCGGCCTGATCTCGCGCGCCGGCATCATCCCCATCGCCCACAGTCAGGACACGGCCGGCCCCATGGCCCGCTCGGTGCGCGATGCAGCCCTGCTGCTCAATGCCCTGGTAGCCGAGGACGTCGACGACCTCATCACGTCCAATCTGCGCACCCGCACGCCGCTGGACTACACCGCCTTCCTGCGCGAGGACGCCCTGGAAGGCAAGCGCATCGGCGTGATGCGACAGGCCTTCGGCCGCGACGCCGCCCTGGACGCCCTGATGGAAGCCCAGCTGCAAGTGCTGCGGGACGCGGGTGCGGAAGTCTTCGACATCGCGATCAATGCGGCGCGTAGCTTCTCGAGTGCGGAGACCCAGGTGCTGCTGTTCGAGTTCAAGAACGATCTGGAGAACTATCTTTATGAACGCGGCGGCAGCCTGCAGAGCCTGCGCGACCTGATCGCCTGGAACGAGGCGAATGCTGCCACGGTGATGCCGCACTTCGGGCAGGAG
>JALREE010000017.1 GCA_023256835.1 Pseudomonadales bacterium
TATCGCAATGAGGACACCTACCAGTTCACCCTGAAGATCATGGGGGAGGGGCAGCAGCAGACGCTGACCTTCCAGCAGACCTTCTACGTCGACTAGATTGCAGGGTGAATGCAGATGCCCTGCCCCTACGGGGGCGGGGCATTTTTTTGGTTCTTCGCGGGATCCTGGGAAAGTGGAAGTTGACAGACAGGGTGCTGGTAAACTGGCTGTCTCCAAACACACCACCACCATCACCCTGCTGTCGCCGTGCATCATATTGATATTGCCTCCTTCTGGCCAGGTTATACCGTCATCGCCCAAGCGCTTTCTGCCAACCATCACACCCTGTTTACCCTTGAGCCTCGCGCCGACCTGTTGCCCCGTTGTCGCCGATGCCTGCAACCCACGCCATTGATCCACGACCAACGTATCCGCCGGGTGCGTGAGCGAGACCTATTTGACCGACAAGTCTGGTTACAACTGCCTGTTCGCCGCGTCGACTGTCTGCGCTGTGGTCGCGTCAGTGAACATATCGACTGGCTCCCCTCTGGCTCCCGCCTCACCCGGCGCATGCAGTGCTGGATTGAAGCGCTCGTTCAGTACCTCCCCATCCGCCATGTCAGCCAGCTCACCGGGGTCGGTTGGCACACCATCAAGGAGATCGACAAGCGCCGTTTGCAGACCAGTGTGGGCACCATCGAACTTGGGGAGGTGCGGCGGCTGGTGATGGATGAGTTTGCCCTGCACAAGGGACACCGCTATGCCACCGTGATCATGGATGCCGAGCGAACCCGCGTCCTGTGGGTGGGGCACGGCAACAGCCGGGCCGCTATCCGTCCCTTCTTCGAGCAGCTCGGCGAGCGATGCCAGCAGATTGAAGCGGTGGCGATGGACATGAACACGGCGTTCGACCTGGAGGTGAAGCAACACTGCCCGCAGGCGGAGGTGGTCTACGACCTGTTCCACGTGGTGGCTCGCTATGGCCGAGAGGTGGTGGACCGGGTGCGAGTGGAGCAGGCGAATGCACTGAAAAGCGATAAACCGGCGCGAAAAGTGGTCAAAAGTGCGCGTTGGTTGCTGCTACGTAATCGGGCGAAGTTGAGTGAAAAACAGGATGTGAAGTTGCAGGAGCTGTTGGCGGCGAATCAACCGCTGGCGATGGTGTACGTGCTGAAAGAGGGGTTGAAGGGCATCTGGTATGCGCCGAGCGTGTGGGAAGGATGGCGACGATGGCGGAGCTGGATGCGGCAGGTGAAGGAAAGCGGGCTAGCGCCGCTGCAACGATTTGGTCGAAATTTATCGAAATATATGCGGGGGATCCTGGCGAGTGCAAACTACCCGATGCACACGAGTGTGCTGGAAGGGGTGAACAACAAGATCAAAGTGATAAAGCGCATGGCATATGGATTTAGGGACTCAGAATACTTTTTTCTGAAAATCAAGGCGGCCTTCCCCGGAAAGCCGCGATGAACCAGAAATAAGACGTCGAACCCGGCTTTCGCCGGAGGCTCGCCGTGATCAATTGATGGAGTGTGCCGTCGAGGTATTTTCCCGTCGCGGCATCGGCCGTGCCGGGCATGCCGAAATAGCCGAACAGGCAAAGGTCTCGGTTGCGACCGTTTTTAACTATTTCAATACTCGTGAAGATCTGGTCGACGAAGTGCTGACAGAAATCGAAGCCTTCGTACAGCAGATCCTCGAACAGGCCTACAACGGTCAGGGCTCCGCCAGGGAGAGCATTCACCGCCACGTGAAGCTGTTCGTTGACGCCGCCTATGACAAGCCCGATCACGCCAGCATCTGGCTGGAGTGGAGCTCCTCGGTGCGGGAAGAAGTGTGGCCTCGCTACACCCGGCTGCTGGACAAGGCGCTGGAGCGCATTGCCCCCCACCTGCAACGGGCCATCGACAACGGCGAGATCCAGAGCGTGCTGTCGGCGCAGGATCTGGCCCGCTCCCTGACCGGTTTTGGCTATGTGATGATGCAGATGATCAATCAACCTCAGCGCCCGGCGCGCCAAGAGGTGACTGATTTCCTGTTCAAGTACGTGAC
>JALREE010000177.1 GCA_023256835.1 Pseudomonadales bacterium
CTACTCGCTGGCCGGCGGATTGGACAGGACGAAATTGCGCCACTGCCCGGCAGGCGGCGCCACTGGCGGCTTCGCGGACTATTGCAGCTCGGTCAGGAAGCGGTCGGCGCGCGGCAGGTAATTGCGGTCACTGTCCAGCGAGAACACCACGGAGCTGGAGCGTCCAATGATCTGATCGCGGGGAATGAAGCTGTAGATGCGGCTGTCCGCGCTGTTGTCGCGGTTGTCGCCCAGCACGAAGAACTGGTCGTCGGGCACGGTTTCCGGACCGAAGCTGCGCGACAGGCGGCTGCTGTAAGTGTCTGACAGCATGGCCTGATGGGAGTGGTCGAGCAGCTGCTCCCGGATGATCAGCGAGTCAGTGTCACTGGCGATGATCTCGTAGTCGGCGGGCTGGCCGTTGATGACCAGGGTGTTGTTGCGCATGTAGATGGTGTCGCCGGGCAGGCCGACGATGCGTTTCACAAGGCGTTTGCCCGCGGCTTCGGAGTCGATGATGACGATGTCGCCTCTGGACGGGTCGCTGACCTCGGCCAGGAAGATGTCGGTGAAGGGCACGCGCACGTCGTAGGCCAGCTTGTTCACCCAGACCTTGTCGCCGTCGAGCAGCGTGGGCTGCATGGAGCGCCCGGAAATGGAGTTTAGATCGGCGATGGCACTCTTGAAGAACACGATGCTGGCGAGCAGAAACAGGAACTTCCTGTTTTCCCGCCAGAAGGCTGCGAAGTAGTGCTTCATGTCGTGTTCCTGCCTGTACTGTCGGGCGGTTGCGACCGACTACGAGCGCCGACAATAGGCGATGCTCGCAGGGCAAGTCAAATGCCGCAGGATTCGTGGGGAGAAGCGTTCGCGGCTGGTGTGCGCCGAACGATTCTTATACGCTTGCCCCGGATGTTCGCGTTCCACCGCCTTCCCGATCGAGTACTTCCCTCATGCCTCTGAGTGCGTTCCATGCTGTCAGCCGCGACTGGTTCGTCCAGCAGTTCGGCACGCCCACCCAGGCACAGGCGCAGGCGTGGCCGGCGATCAAGGCCCGCCGTCACACCCTGATCAGCGCGCCGACCGGCAGCGGCAAGACCCTGGCGGCCTTCTTCGCCGCCATCGACGATCTGCAGCAGCAGGCGCAGCACGGGCCGCTGCCGAAGGCCACCCGCATTCTCTATGTCTCGCCGCTCAAGGCGCTGAGCAATGACATTCACCGCAATCTGGAGCTGCCGCTGCAGGGACTGGCGGAGCTGGCCCGCGAGCGTGGCTTCGCACCGGCGGACATCACCGTGGCCGTGCGCACCGGCGACACCACGCCCACCGAACGCCAGCGCATGCTGCGCAGTCCGCCGCATATCCTGGTGACCACGCCCGAGTCCCTCTATCTGCTGCTGACCAGCGAGGGTGGCCGCCAGATGCTGCGCACCGTGGGCACGGTGATCGTCGACGAAATCCATGCCCTGCTGGGCGACAAGCGCGGTTCCCATCTTGCGCTCTCGCTGGAGCGTCTGGCCCATGTGGTCGGCGGCACGCTGCAGCGCATCGGCCTGTCGGCCACGCAGCGGCCCTTGTCGCTGGTGGCCGACTTCCTGGTCGGGCAGCGACCGGAAGAACCCTGCGTCATCGTGGACTCCGGCCATCGCCGCGCGCTGGACGTGACGCTGGAGGTGCCCGGCTCCCCGCTCAGCGCGCTGATGAGCAACGAGGTGTGGGCCGAGCTGTATCAGCGTCTGGTGCAGCTGATCGAGTCCCATGGCACGACCCTGGTGTTCGTCAACACGCGGCGCCTGTCCGAGCGGCTGGCGCTGGCGCTGACGGAACGCCTGGGCGAGGGCATGGTCAGCTCCCACCACGGCAGCATGAGCAAGGAACATCGCCATCGCGCCGAACAGCGTCTGAAGAGCGGGCAGCTCAAGGTGCTGGTGGCCACAGCGTCCATGGAGCTGGGCATCGATGTCGGCCATGTGGATCTGGTGGTGCAGTTCTCCTCGCCCGGCAGCATCGCGAAATTCCTCCAGCGCGTGGGCCGCAGCGGCCACTCCGTGCGCGGCACGCCCAAGGGCATCCTGTTTCCGCTGACCCGGGACGATCTGGCGGAATGCACGGCCCTGCTCAACGCCCTGCGAGAAGGCGAACTCGATCGCATCCTGATGCCCGAGCAGCCTGCCGACATCCTGGCCCAGCAGATCGTGGCCGAGGTGGCGTCTTCCCAGGGCGAGTCCGGCCCCGAACTCAGCTGGAACCTCGACGAGCTCTACGCCCTGCTGGCGCGCGCCTACCCTTATCGCGCCCTGACGCGAACGCAGTTCAATGCCATCGTGAAGATGCTGGCCGAGGGCTATTCGACGCGTCTTGGGCGCCAGGGGGCCTACCTGCATCTGGATGCCATCCACAACCGCGTCAGCGCCCGCCGCAATGCCCGTCTCACCGCCCTGACCAATGGCGGCGCCATTCCTGACATGTTCGACTACCAGGTGGTGCTTGACCCGGATGACACCGTGGTCGGCAGCCTGAACGAGGACTTCGCGCTGGAGACCCTGCCTGGCGACATCTTCACCCTGGGCAGTCACAGCTGGCAGCTGCTGCGGGTGGACGGCCTCAAGGTGCGGGTGCGCGATGCCCAGGGCGCGCGGCCGACCATTCCGTTCTGGTTCGGTGAAGGGCCCGGTCGCACGCGGGAACTCTCCGAGGCCGTGAGCACCCTGCGCGAGATCATCGATGGCTACCTGCTGGCCGATGCTGCCGTCGAGGCCGTGCAATGGCTGCGCCAAGCGCTGCGTCTGCCCGCCTCCGCCGCGCAGCAGCTGGTGGATTACCTGCAGGCCGGCCGCAATGCGCTGGACGTGATGCCCACCCAGAGCACCCTGGTGATGGAGCGCTTCTTCGACGAAGTGGGCGACATGCACGTCGTCATCCACTCGCCGTTCGGCAGCCGGCTGAACCGCGCCTGGGGGCTGGCCCTGCGCAAGCGCTTCTGTCGCACCTTCAATTTCGAGCTGCAGGCGGCGGCCAACGAGGACAGCATCGTGATCTCGCTCGGCTCGGTGCACAGCTTCCCGCTGCAGGAGGTCTATGCCTATCTGCAGAGCGCCAGTGTCGAGGACCTG
>JALREE010000190.1 GCA_023256835.1 Pseudomonadales bacterium
GCATAGCCCAGAAAGCGCGGACCGAAGACCTGAATCTCGCCGTCGTGAATCTCGACTCGCACATGCGGCAGCGGTCGACCGAGGCTGCCATTGCGACGTTGCCCCGGGGTGTTCAGGCTCACCACCGAGCCACACTCGGAAAGCCCATACCCCTCGAAGGCCGGAATGCCGAACTGCCATGCGCGTTCCAGCAGCACAGGATTCACGCTGGCCCCGCCGACCGCCACGAAGCGCAGGGAGTCGGGCAGTTTCCAGCCGGACGCGGCGCTCATCACCAGGGCTTCCAGCAGTTGCGGAATCAGGATCAGGCTCTGCGGCCGGCAGTGCGCGAGCACGTCGAGGAAGTCCGGCAGGGAGAATCCGCTGGCGCCGTTGAAGCCCAGACGCTGCTGCGGCACCAGCACCACGGCGGCCCCGCTGCGCAGCGGGGCATGCACGCCGGCGACGTTCTCCAGCAGAGTCGCCAGCGGCAGCACACAGAGGTGTCGCGTGATCTGGCAGGACTGCGTGGCGGCAACGATGGACGTGGCCACCGCTTCCAGATGGCCGGCACTCAGGCAGGCGCCCTTGGGCGTGCCCGTGGAGCCCGAGGTGAAGGTGATCTTGCAGGTGCCCGCGGGCAGGGAGTCGGCGCGCGAGGTCAGCGCCTGCTCGTCACGCGCGAAGCGGCAATAGTGCAGGCCCAGCAGTCGGTGTGATGCGACCGGCTCGGGGCGCTGCGCCGCCACCACGGTCTGCGGCAGCGTGGCGTCGTGCAGCAGCGCATCGACAGGCACGGTATCCAGCGCGTGCTGCAGCTGACCCGGCGCGAAGAAGCCCGGCAGTGGCAGCAAGGTGATACCCGCCACGCCACAGGCGATGTCGGCGATAACCCAGGCCGGGACATTGTCGGCCGCCAGCGCCAGCACGCGGACGCGATCCTGGCGCAGACGCCACACGAGGCGACGCACCGCCCGTTGCAGCTGCTTCCAGGTGTATGCCGTTTCCAGGGAGGAATCGAACACCATCAGGGCGCTGTCATCTCCTCGGGTCGCGGCATTGGCATTGATCGCAGCCCAAAGTTCACGCATGGAAGGACTCCTCGCTGCAGGGCTTGAGTTCGGCCACGATGCGGTCGATCTCATCGGCATGCTCGCGCAGCAGCTTCTGGGCGAATTCATTGCGCTGCAGCGTCTGATGGGCCTGCACGACATCGCCGGCAACGACCCAGGGACGATTCGCGTAATAGCTGCCCCAGGCGCCGGCGTGTTCACCCAGGCAGCGCGGATCGGCCTCGCACAGAGCCTGCGGCGCGAAGCCCAGACGCTGCAGCAGGGCACTGACCTGGGCGGTGGCGGTGAAGGTGACCCAGCGGAAACCGGACCGGTACAGCACTTCCGTCAACACGATGAACAGCAGCTGGCTGCTGCCGCGAGTGCCGGCCAGATTGCCGGTCTCGATGAGCGAGGCGCGCGGCACGGTCTCGCCGAGTCGCTCGCTGAGCACGGCCTCCATGGGCTGCGCCAGATAGTTTTCCACGAAGAAGCGACCGGACTTTCCGGGGCGCAGCCCCAGCACGCCAGCCACCTCGCCCTCCCGCCAGCTGGCCAGCAGCAGGGGCAGGAAATGGGAGATGTCAGCGTCGTAGGTTTCGGCGTAACGAGTGTGGATGAAGTGCTCAATCTCTTGCCGGTGGAAGGCCAGGGGGGAGTGCAGGCTGAGCTGTTCGGTCGCGACGGGCGTCGCGAGCGCAAAGTGCGGGACACTGGCAACACTGGTGCAAAGCGGCGTGGCTGACATGATGGAGGGCTCCGTATTGGCTGATCATGTCGCCACTGTAGGACGCGAATCTTAATTGACTATTAAGACCGCGAGGTTTTTGCAGCTCACTCGCGGGGCTCCTCGGAGAACACCTTGCGACCGCTGAACATGGCGGAAATCAGGCCATTGCCTTCCTTGATGTCGCTCACCACCACGGCGCCGATGTGCAGCACGATGGCGATCAACATGGCCCAGAAGCCGATCTCGTGAATCTCGATGAAGGGCTCACGGAAGCGGCGCATGGCGGCATAGCCCTCCGGGTCCAGCATCTCCTTGGCACCCGGCACCAGCCCCACCAGCCCGGCATGATCCTCGCCCGAGCCCGTGGCCCACTCGGCGAACTCATGGCCGAAAGGCGGGAAGTACAGGTCGGTGCCGGCCAGCACCAGGCCCGTGATCATCTGCGTGCCGAGCAGGAAGAACAGCACGGCGAGCATCAAGCGGGCGGCAGGGTTGTGGCCCTTGTAGGCAGGCGGAGTGCCGGCCTTGGCGCCCGCGATCCACTCGCGCAGGGCGGCGCCATAGCCACGACCGCCGGGCAGCACGGCCGACCAGCGCGAATAGGGATTGCCGATGAAGCCCCAGACGACGCGCCAGAGCAGGTTCAGCGAGAAGGCATAGCCCAGCCAGGCATGCAGAATCTTGAGATCCACCTTGCCCTCGCTGCTCACGCCCAGGGCGTTGGCATTGAGGATGACGATGCCCACACCGATCAGCCCCAACACACAGAGCACATTGATCCAGTGGAACCAGCGCACCCCGGCATCCCATACGGCATGGGTCTGCAGGGCGGGCGAAGACGGGGCGGGGCGGACAGGCGACTTGGTGTCACTCATGGTGATTCTCCTTGGTTTGCGGACGGTATTCAGCAGGCTCAGCCTGGCAGCATGACCTTAAGGCATGATTAACCCTGAATCCTGGGTGTTTGTATGCCACAGGAACGCTGACATATCATGCGGCCATGTCAAATTTTCAGCAGAATTTCAGCGCACAGCCCCGTGACGTGCTCTCGGTGACCACCCTCAACCGCCTGGCGAAATCCCTGCTGGAAGGGCATTTCCCGAATGTGCTGGTGGAAGGCGAGATCTCGAATCTGGCGCTGCCTGCCTCGGGACACTGGTATTTCACGCTCAAGGATCGCGAGGGGCAGATCCGCTGCGCCATGTTTCGCGGCCGCAACGCGCTGCTGCGCTTCGCACCCGCCGATGGCCAGCGCGTCATTGCCCGCGGCCGGGTCACGCTCTACGAGGCGCGCGGCGATTTCCAGTTGCAGGTGGAGCACCTCGAGGACTCGGGCATCGGCGCCCTGCGCCGTGAATATGAG
>JALREE010000247.1 GCA_023256835.1 Pseudomonadales bacterium
AGTTTGGTATACCGACCGACAAGGCAGTCGCAGCCGACTATGACGGCGACGGCAGGACCGATGCGGGCGTATTCCGAGATGGAACGTGGTACACGCTTAATTCGTCACAGGGCTTCCGCATCACGCAGTTCGGCCAGACCTACGACGTGGGCGACTACGAGACCGCACTCGACAAGGCCCTGGCGGCCTCCGACTACGCGGCCCTGCGCGCCGAGCAGGCGAAGCGTCGCGCCAGTGGTGACGTGAAGCAGATCGGAATCGGCGTCAGCGTGTACGTCGAGATCACCGGAGGCGTCGGCAACGGCGAGTCCGCCAAGGTCGAGGTCACCGAAGACGGTCGAGCCATCGTCTACACGGGCACCTCGCCCCACGGTCAGGGTCATGACACCGCGTGGTCGATGCTCGTTCAGGAGCAGACCGGCATCCCCATGGACAGGGTCGAGCTCGTGTGGGGCGACACCGACCTCGTTCCGATCGGAACGGGCACCATGGGCTCGCGTTCGTTGCAGCAGGGCGGAAACGCCGTGTTCCAAGTGGCCGGCAGAATCTCGTCCATCCTCGCCTTGATCGACCAGATGCAGAGCATCGACACCCGTGACGTGGCCCCCTTGGCTCACCCTTTCGATGCTGTCCAGCGCCTGCGCAAGGATGCCGTCACCGAGGTCGATCAGCGCGAGTATCTGCAGCGGATCGCCCCGGCCACCCAGGACGGTCTGTACCTGGTGCCCAAAGTCATCGAATGATCACCGCTCACGAACACGCCCTGTTTCCCCTTCATCAGTCGATATCTTCCGGCGCAATGGTGCGTCTCACGAATCAAGGACACATGCCAGCATGACTCGCAGAACGGTCGCTGAACTATCCCGCTCTCTGGACAGAGGCGAATTCTCCAGCCTCGAACTCACCCAGGATTACCTGACGCGCATCCGGGCGCACAATGCCCAGTACAACGCCTACATCACGGTGACGGAAGAGCTGGCGCTGGCCCAGGCCACCGCCGCCGATGCACGACGGGCTCGCGGTGAGCACGGCCCGCTGACCGGCATCCCGCTGGCACACAAGGACATCTTCTGCATGCAGGACGTGCTGACCACCTGCGGCTCGAAGATGCTGGCCAATTTCGTCGCCCCCTACAACGCCACCGTGGTCGAGCGCTTCAATGCGGCAGGCGCCGTCACTCTGGGCAAGACCAACATGGACGAGTTCGCGATGGGCTCCTCCAATGAAACGAGCTTCTTCGGCCCCGTGCGCAACCCCTGGGACCCGGAGCGCGTGCCTGGCGGTTCCTCTGGCGGCTCGGCCGCTGCCGTCGCGGCGGACCTGTGCGCCATGGCCACCGGCACGGACACCGGCGGTTCCATCCGGCAGCCGGCGGCCTTCTGCGGCATCACCGGCTTCAAGCCGAGCTATGGCAGGATCTCGCGCTGGGGCATGATCGCGTTCGCCTCCAGCCTCGATCAGGCCGGCCCCATCTGCAAGAGCGCGGAAGACGCCGCCCTGATGATGAATGTGATGGCCGGCCCGGATCCCCGCGATTCCACCTGTGTGGAGACACCCGCCCCCGATTACATGGCCACGCTCAATGACTCGCTGCAGGGTCTGCGCATCGGCGTGCCGAAGCAGCACCTGGCCAAGGGCCTGGGTGCCGAGGTGGAGGCGGCGCTGCAGGCGGCGCTGAAAGTGTTCGAGAGCCTGGGCGCGACAGTGAAGGAAGTGGAGCTTCCCAACAATCATCTGTCTGTCTCTGCCTATTACGTCATCGCTCCGGCCGAAGCCTCCGCGAATCTCTCCCGTTTCGACGGCGTGCGCTATGGCTACCGCTGCGCCAACCCGGCGAATCTTGAAGACATGTACAAGCGCACACGCAGCGAAGGCTTCGGCAGCGAGGTCAAGCGTCGCATCATGGTCGGCACCTACGCGCTCTCGGCAGGCTACTACGATGCCTACTACATCAAGGCGCAGCAGATCCGCCGCCTGATCAAGCAGGATTTCGACAAGGCGTTCCAGGATGTCGATGTCATCATCGGCCCCACCACACCGCACACCGCCTTCAAGGTGGGCGAGAAGAACGACGATCCGGTGACCATGTACCTGGAAGACATCTACACCATCGGTGTCAACCTGGCCGGACTACCCGGCATCTCGATTCCCGCCGGCAGCGCCGTGGCCCCCAACGGCCGCTCTCTGCCCATCGGCATTCAGCTGGTCGGCAACAACTTCGCCGAGGCCCGCGTCCTCAACATCGCACACCAGTTCCAGCAGCACACGGACTGGCATCTGCAGCAGCCGGAGGTTTGAGACATGAGCTGGGAAACCGTGATCGGTCTGGAAGTGCACGTACAACTGGACACCCGCAGCAAGCTCTTTTCCGGCAGCAGCACCACCTTCGGTGCGCCGCCGAACAGCCAGGCCGGCGTCTATGACCTGGCCATGCCAGGCACCCTGCCCGTGCTGAACGAAGAAGCCCTCCACATGGCGGTGAAGTTCGGTCTTGCCGTGGATGCCGAGATCGGCCGCCGTTCGGTCTTCGACCGCAAGAACTATTTCTATCCCGACCTGCCCAAGGGCTATCAGGTGAGCCAGCTGCAGTTCCCCACCGTGGGCAGGGGCAGTCTGCAGATCACCCTTGACGATGGCAGCACCAGGACCATCGGCATCACCCGTGCACACATCGAGGAAGACGCCGGCAAATCCCTGCACGAGGATTTCCAGGGCTTCTCCGGCATCGACCTGAACCGCGCCGGCACCGCACTGCTGGAGATCGTGTCCGAACCGGAACTGCGCAGCGCCCGCGAAGCCGTGGCCTATTTGAAGAAACTGCATTCCATAATCCGCTACCTCGGCATCTCCGATGGCAACATGGCACAGGGCTCGATGCGCTGCGACGCCAACGTCTCGGTACGCAAGCTCGGGGCCAGCGCATTCGGCACCCGCACCGAGATCAAGAACATCAACTCCTTCCGCTTCGTCGAGAAGGCCATCCTGCACGAGGCACAGCGCCAGATCGACCTCATTGAGGATGGCGGCCGCGTGATCCAGGAAACGCGTCTGTACGATGCCGACCGTGACGAGACCCGTTCCATGCGCAGCAAGGAAGTGGCCAACGATTACCGCTACTTCCCCGAGCCCGACCTGTTGCCCGTGGTGATCGACGAGGCCTACATCGAGGCGGTGCGCGCCGAATTGCCTGAACTGCCGGACGCCAAGCGGGCGCGCTTCGTGAGCCAGTACGGCCTGAGCGAATACGATGCCGGCGTGCTCGCCAGCAGCCGCGCGATGGCCGATTTCTTCGAGGACGTGGTACGCATCTGCGGCGATGCCAAGCTGTCCGCCAACTGGGTGACCGGCGACCTGCAGGCGCTGCTCAACAAGGGCGATCTGGAGATCGAGCAGTCACCGGTGAGCGCCCAGCGCCTGGGTGCCCTGATCGGCCGCATCAAGGACCAGACCATTTCCAGCAAGATCGCCAAGACCGTGTTCGAGGCCATGCTCGGCAATGAGCACAGCGTGGACGAGATCATCGAATCACAGGGTCTCAAGCAAGTCACCGACAGCGGCGCCATCGAGAAACTGGTGGATGAGGTGATCGCCGCGAATCCGGATCAGGTGGCACAGTATCGGGCCGGCAAGGACAAGGTGTTTGCGTTCTTCATCGGGCAGGCCATGAAGGCGTCCCGCGGCAAGGCCAACCCTGAACAACTCAATGCCCTGCTGCTGAGCAAGCTCAAGGGCTGATGACCCATCGAGGGACGACGACAGATTATGGAAGAGAAGAAAACCGGCGCGGAGCGGACGCAACCCGCGGTCAGAGACGAGTTCTGGACCGACGAACGCATTCGCAGCTATCTGCAGTTCCTGCCGCCCGAAGGCGTGCCGGCAGATTATCACATCCTGCAGAAGGCGTATCGGGGCATGCTGCCTGACGCCTTCGAGCGCTTCATCGGGTTCTTCGTGGCCGCCGGCCGCGATCTGAACGTGCGACATGTCGATGGCAGCACCTTCGCCGATCATGTGGCGAAGCATCGCCGTTCCACGGAATATCTGCGTCTGCTGGAACAGGCCGGGGCGATCCGCTCAGGCAAGAGCGCCGACTAGCGCCGCGGCGCCCGCCCGCCGCTGCGGCCATCGCGCCCGCGACTGTCTGAAGACCTGCCGCTGCCGCTGCGCTCCCCCGTCTTGGGCGGTGCCACGAACTTGGTCGGTCGCGAGAAGGGCGGAGGCGGGGCCAGCAAGGCATCGTCCGGGCGGATGCAGGCCAGCTTGCGGCCCAGCTTTTCCTCGATGTTCGGCAGCAGGAAGGAATCCTCCTCGCAGGCGAAACTGATGGAGGTGCCGACATTGCCGGCACGACCTGTGCGCCCGATGCGGTGCACGTAGTCCTCGGCCTCCTCCGGCAGACTGAAGTTGATGACGTGAGTCACGTCGTCGATGTGCAGGCCTCGCCCGGCCACATCCGTCGCCACCAGCACCTGCAGCTTGCCTTCACGGAAGGCTTCCAGTGTCTGCACGCGCTTGTTCTGGGCGACCTCGCCCGAGAGCAGACCACAGTTGATGCCATGGCGGTACAGATTGTCGGCCAGCTTGCGCACCTGATCCCGGCGATTGTTGAACACGATGACCTTGTCCGCCCCTTGAGCCTGAATCAGGTTGTAGAGCAGCTTGTACTTGTCCTCGGTGGTGACCAGATAGACGATCTGGTCGATGGTGTCGGTGGCCACCTTTTCTGGTTCGATCTCGACCATGATCGGGTCCATCGCCCAACGCCGGGTCAGCTCGAGAATCTCGGGCGTGAAGGTGGCGCTGAACAGCAGCGTCTGGCGACAGTCCTTGGCCGGCGTGCGGGCGACGATGGCACGCACCTGCGGAATGAAGCCCATGTCCAGCATGCGATCCGCCTCGTCGAGTACTAAATAACTGCAGTGTTTTAGGTTCACATAGCCCATATTTAAGTGGGCAATCATGCGACCTGGGGTACAAACTACGATATCTACACCACTCGTTAAAGCGGTTTTCTCTGTTGTAAAAGAATTACCATCTCCTCCACCATAAATGGCAATCGAGCTGACATTCGTGAAATAGCCTAAACCTTCCATGTTTCCGGCGATTTGAATCGCAAGTTCACGGGTAGGAACGATAATTAGGGCATTAATGTGATCCTCGGGATGAGGTTCGGTAATTAATTTGTGGATGATGGGTAAAAGGAAGGCAGCTGTTTTGCCGGTTCCGGTTTGGGCTGAGGCTAAAATGTCGCGGCCCGCTAAAATAGGTTGGATAACTTGGGATTGTACCGGCGTTGCGGTCTTGTATCCCATGGAACTGATACCGTCTAAAATTTGTGGGCTGAGCCCGAGTTCTTCAAATGTCAAAGTATGTGTGTTTATTTTACCTTCTGATAGGTGGACAATCAATGCTTCGATCTAAATGGAAGATTAACTGAAATTGGGTAACAAAATAGTGGTCGACTAAGTTGGTAGCGTATTCGGATGGAATTAAGAGCTTGGTAGTAAATTCCGTCTTTGCTGGCTGATTTTTAGGCGCTGAAAAAAGATTGCCTAACTGTGTTCTTAGGCTAGCTTCAAATCCAAAATCCATAAAGTCATTCAATCGATACCGAAATCCAACTCCCACGGGAATAGAAAACCCAATGGAAGGAATCGTTTCATTATAGTTACGAATGGGGTTCGTCGGATAATCGCTAGCAATGATATCGGAATAATTTCTCCAAGTAGCTCCTGGAATTCCCGCACCCCCTAACGTATCCAACTGATAGAGCTCAGGATTCGTGGAGACTAACGCAATTCCAGCCGATAAATACGGAGAGAAGCGGTTTCGCTTCATATAATTTTGTTGATTACCATTTAATTCCAAAAGCCCTGAAAGACCAAACTCCACAATGTCATTTCTAAAGCGGAAACGCAAATCGGGTGTTTTAGGAAGTAGTGCTGAATTGTCAAATGTATAATCATTTCCGGCTAAGCGGATATAATTCAAATTGCCTTTAATCGAAAAGTTCTTGCTGACGTGTCGGGTTAAATGAGCGCCCACGTTGAAACGACTTTGGTCATTTACTAGGCGATTGAACATCGTTAATTCGTCCGTTA
>JALREE010000253.1 GCA_023256835.1 Pseudomonadales bacterium
TGATGACCGTGCAGGTGAGCATGGCCATCTACTGGCAGGCATTGAAACTGTGGTGCAAGGGCGTGCCCTTCGTGCCACACCCGGGCCGCAAGGCCCCGGCCAATCCCCCGGAGATCGAGACCCGTGAAAATCAATGAGACCACTCTGAGCCGCCCTGTCAGCAAGGAGCGCCGCTTGCTCGGCAACCCCTCCCGCCAGCTCTTCCTGAGCCTGCTGACGCGCGTGCGCCATGGCAGCCTGCGGCTGATCGAGGAAGACGGCACCGAGCACCATTTCGGTGAAGAGCGCGCCACCGCGCGGGTGCAGGCCACCATTCAGGTCAAGGACAACGCCGCCTACAGCCTGGTGCTGGGCGCCGGCTCGCTGGGTGCTGGAGAAGCCTACATGCAGGGCCTGTGGGACAGCCCCGACCTGCTGCAGACCATCCGCGTGTTCGTGCTCAACATGGACCTGCTGCGCAGCATCGATCGCAGCGGCAGCTGGGCAGGGCGTCTGGCCGCGCGGGCCTTCCACTGGCTGCACCGCAACACGCTGCGCGGTTCACGCGAGAACATCTCGGCGCATTACGACCTGAGCAATGACTTCTTCAAGCTCTTCCTCGACCCGACCATGGCCTATTCCTCAGCCATCTACACACCGACCACCCGCACGCTGGAAGAGGCCTCGACCAACAAGTTCCGCCACGTCTGCCAGCGCCTGCAGCTCACGCCGCAGGATCATCTGCTGGAGATCGGCACAGGCTGGGGCGGTCTGGCCATCCACGCCGCCCGCCACTTCGGCTGCCGCGTCACCACCACCACGCTGTCGGCGGAACAGGCGCGCCACGCGCGCGAGTGGATCGCCCGCGAAGGACTCTCCGAACGCATCACCGTGCTGGAACAGGATTACCGGGAATTGCAGGGGCAGTACGAAAAGCTGGTGTCCATCGAGATGATCGAGGCGGTGGGGCCACAGTACTACCAGGACTATTTCGCCAAGGTGAGCGCCCTGCTCAAACCCACGGGTCTCGCGCTGATCCAGTCCATCACGATCTCGGACCAGCGCTATGCCGCGTCCCTGGGCGACACGGACTTCATCAAGCGCTACATCTTCCCGGGCGGCCAGCTGCCCTCCAATGCCGTGATCGCCGGCCACGTGGCAGGCGCCACGGACATGCAGATGATCGGCCTTGAAGACATCACGCTGGACTACGCCCGCACGCTGCACGCCTGGCGCGACAACTTCCACGCCGCCCTGCCCCAGGTGCGTCAGCTCGGCTTCAACGAGACCTTCATCCGCATGTGGCGCTACTACCTGTGCTACTGCGAGGGAGGCTTCCTGGAGCGCGTGATCCACACGGCGCAGTTCCTGCTGGCCAAGCCGGAGTTTCGATCCATGCCGGTGGTGGGGGCGAACCAGCCCGCTTAGTGGTTCGCGCGTGATGCGGCTGGGGCCCGGCCCCGGGGCGCCGTCCGCGCGTTCTGCGGCTGAGCCGCACCCATCCTGGGTGCCCTCGCATCGCCGGGAGCCTCGGTCTCCCGGCTCACTCGGTGCGGCTCTTTTACGCCGCTGAACGCGCAGACGACGCCCCAGGGCCTGACTCCCTGCCAGCGATTAGGCGGGAGGACGGGCGGGCTGTGTCCGGGGGGAGGCCAAGGTCGGCGCACAGTTCGGGGTCGGGGTCACTTACTCACAGAATCGGCAGCAGGGTTCGAGTACTACACGGCAAACCGAACACGGTCACGGCAGTTCGCTGGCAACTCACGAGGTTGCGGGGGGCGGCGGTGCCGTTCAGCGGCGTAAGAGACCGGCACCGAGTGAGCCGGGAGACCGCGGCTCCCGGCGAAATGAGGGCACCCCGGAGGGGGGCGGGTCAGTCGCAGAACGGCGGGCCCGACGGCCGAGGCCGGAAACGAAGCCTTTCACTGACTGGCCGACAATCCACTGGCAGACCGCCCCCACCCCACGGTAATCTGCCCGCCCTTGCACATCGCCCAATCGAAACGAGGCTCCCCGTGGCAAACTCACTGCAGGAACAATTGCTCAAGGCCGGACTGGTCAAGGAAAAGCAGCTCAAGAAGGCCAACAGCGACAAACGCAAGCAGACGCGGGCCCAGCTGCACAGCAAGGAAGGCCTGGTGGATGAAACCCGCGAAGCCGCCCTGCGGGCCCTGGCCGAGAAGGCCGAGCGCGACCGCGCCCTGGCCCGCGAACAGAACCTGGCCGCCGAGCGCAAGGCCGTCGCTGCGCAGATCCGCCAGATCATCACGATGAACCGCCAGCCGAAGAACACCGGCGACATCGCCTACAACTTCGTGCACGAGAAGAAGATCAAGACCCTGCACGTCGACAAGGCCACGCAGGAACATCTGGTGCACGGCCGCCTTGCCATCGTCCTGCTCGACGAGCGCTACGAGATCGTGCCCCAGGCGGCAGCGCTGAAGATCCAGCTGCGCGACCCGGCCGTGGTGATCGTCTGCAATGAACAGCAGAAGGCCGCCGATGGCAGCGTGGAAGACGACCCCTATGCCGATTACAAGGTGCCCGACGACCTGATGTGGTAAACGCCAGGCGGTGCCCTGCAGCGCCGCCCCTTTCCCTCCCGCAACCAAGGACCTGCCCATGCTCGCTCGAATCGAATCGCTCTGCCCGCTCGCCGGCCGCATCATTCTCGGCCTGTATTTCATCCTGCCTGGCGCCGTTCTCAAGCTCACCGACATGCAGGGCACCTCGGACTACATGGCCTCCAAGGGCATAGTGATGATTCCGCTGTTCCTGGGCCTGACCATCCTGCTGCAACTGGGCGGCGGGCTGGCCGTGCTGGTGGGGTATCAGACGAAGATCGCCGCCTTCCTGCTGGCGGGCCTGACCCTGGTGATCAGCCTCGTCATGCATGATTTCTGGGACGTGACCGACGCCCTGCAGCGCGGCCACGAGACGCAGAACTTCGTCAAGAACCTGGGCATCATGGCCGGCCTGCTCGCCATCGCCGGCCTCGGCGCCGGGCCGTTCAGCCTCGACAATCGCAAGCAGCAGGACTGATCCGCCATGGCCATGAAATCGACCGTTCTGAAAGCCGAGCTGCAGATCAGCGACATGAATCGGCATTACTACCAGACCCACGCGCTCACGCTGGCGCAGCACCCCTCGGAAACGGAGGAGCGCATGATGGTGCGCGTGGTGGCCTTCGCGCTGCACGCCAGCGAGAGCCTGGCTTTCACGCGGGGCATCAGCACGGAAGACGAGCCGGACATCTGGGACAAGGACCTGACGGAACACATCACCGCGTGGATCGACCTGGGTCAGCCCGACGAGAAACGCATCCGCAAGGCCTGCGGCCGGGCCGACGCGGTGTTCATCTACACCTATCAGCCGCGCAATGCGGGCCCGTGGTGGGCCAAGTCGCAGGAGACCCTGGCGCGCTTCGACAAGCTGACGGTGTCCTCGCTCGAAACCGTGTCGGCCACGACACTGGCCGAGCTGTGCGACCGCAACATGTCGCTCACCTGCACCATCCAGGACGACGCGGTGTATCTGGCGTCGGAGCGGGGAGAGGTGGAGGTGCGGGTCATTCCGCTGATGAGCGCGACGCGCTGAGGGTAGCGTGGCGGGGAGTGGTACTGAAACGGCGCCGGGGTGTGGGAGCTTGCTTGCAAGCGAACCATTATTGGATAGTCTCGAAAAACGTCGCCTTGATCCCGAGTCTGCCGCCGGCCTGCCAGCCTGCGGACACGCCGTGAATCCATATATGGACACCTCGTATCGGGCAATGTCTTTTGATTGGACCAGGTAAAACTGCATCCGTATATTCGGCCTGTTGCGGTGGCAGCGACTTTGCTGACTGGCCCTAATGAGAACCGCACCCCTGTTGCATGATCGTCCCTTCGGGCTCTTGGCCCATGGGTTCACTCGGCATTGTCAGGGGTCGGTTTAACCTGTTCTTTCATTCTCCATCGCCGCTTTAGTCGGTGAGTCTTCCTGTTCCTGCCGCAATCGGTACTTCAGAGGGCCCTGAACTCCTGCTGCATCACCTCGATGATGCGCGACCGACTCTTGAGCTCAGTCAGCAGGATCACGAACTCGTCACCACCGATACGGGCCACGGTGTCGTGGGCGCGCAGCACCGAGCGGATGCCCTGAGCCGTGTGCACCAGCACCTTGTCGCCCACTTCATAGCCGTAGCTGTCGTTGACGCCCTTGAAGTTGTCCAGATCCAGGAAGCACACCGCCAGCAGTTTCTCGCGGCGCTGAGCATGGGCCAAGGCCATGGACAGACGATCATCCAGCAGGCGGCGGTTGGGCAGCCCGGTCAGCACGTCGTAGTGCGCGATGCGGTCCAGCTCGCTCTGATGGGCCTTGAGCTGACTGATGTCGGTGAACACCGCGATGTAATTGCTGACCTTGCCGTCCTCGCCACGCACGGCATCGATGGACAGCAGCTCGGCATAGACCTCGCCACTGCGCCGACGATTCCAGATCTCGCCCTGCCAGCGCCCGTGTTCCAGTATCTGCGCCCACATGGCCTCGTAGAATTCGGGCGGCTGGCGGCCGGAACTGAGCATGGCGGGGCTGCGGCCGATGATCTCTTCGCGTGGATACCCGGTGATGCGCACGAAGGCATCGTTCACATCCACGTTGAGGTTCTGGCTGTCGGTGATGATGATGCCTTCTTGGCTGGAGCCGAACACCTTGCTGACCAGCTGCAGGCGTTCGCGCTGCACCTGCTCCTCGTTCACGTCCTGCAGATAGCCGTGCCAGAGCACGCTGCCATCGCTCTCCAGCTCCGGCGTCGATCTGCCTTCCACCCAGATGGTGCCGCGTGTGGGGTGGTTCACCCGATAGCGCTCATGCCACACGGTGAGCGCGCGCGCGGACGCCTCGATGCTGGCCGTCACGCGCTGCAGATCATCCGGGTGCAGCACGTTGAACACCCGCGTGGCATCGGCCTGCACCTGCTCAGCGGTGCAGCCGTACACGCGTTCTATGCCGGGAGTGGCAAAGGGAAAGTGCGAGCTGCCATCCGGGCGCAGGCGGAACTGGTACAGGTAGCCCGGCAGGTGCACGAACAGGCGGTTCAAGCGCTCCAGCAGCTCTGACACGCGGTCTTCGGGGAGCCTGAGATCGTGAGAGCTGTGCATGAGTCCGGGGAATGAATTCACTGTCTGTTCAATTGCTGATCAGTCTAGCACTGAGCGGGGGGGCTCTGGGAAGTGTAGGAATCTGTTACCCGTCGAGTCCCTGCAGCTGTTCCAACGCATCCCCATGGCCTTGCTCGGCCGCCTGCTGCAGCCAGCGCCGGGCCTCGTCGCGATCCTGCGGCACCCCCTCGCCGCGCAGGTACATCCGCCCCAGCACGGCCTGCGCATTGACGTGGCCCTGAGCGGCGGCCAGGCGGTACCAGCGGGCGGCCTCACCGGCATTCTGTGGCACGCCGCGCCCCTCGGCATGCAGGGTGCCGATGTTGAATTCGGCATCGGCATCGCCACCGGCCGCCGCCTGCTGATACCAGATCAGCGCCTGCTCCGGGTTCTGCGCCACGCCCTGGCCGAAGTCATACATCATGCCCAGGCTGAATTGCGCGCGGGCATGGCCCTGCGCCGCTGCCAGCTGCAGCCAGCGCCGCGCCTCGTCGAAGTCCTGCAGCAGGCCCTCGCCGTTGCGGTAGAGAATGCCGAGATTGTTCTGCGCATTGGCCACGCCTTGCTCGGCCAGCGGCCGCCACAGGCTCAGGGCGGTGGTGAAGTCACCCTCGAAATAGGCACGGCGGGCGCGGGCCAGCGGGTCGTCCCAGGTCTGTCGGCTGGCAGCCTCCAGCAGCGTCTGTCGATTCGCGGGCGTGGCGGGCGGCTCGGAGTCGCCGAAGATGCCGGCCAGCCAGTGCCCGTCGGTGGGATTGGGGAAGATCACGTAGTCGATGCCGAATTTCGCCCTGTCCTCGCGCATCGCGGCGAGACGTCCGTCGATGTCCCCGCGCACATAGTACTTGCGGCGAAAGTCGTTGAGGCTGTCGCCCAGCAGCACCACGACGTCGTACTGCGCCATGAGTTCGTCCTGGCGCGGTTCCTTGTTCGAGGTCTCGCGCAGCACCGTCAGATGTTCAGGGTCGGCAAAGGGCAGACCGGCACTGCGCAGATGCTGCAGGGCGAGCTCATAGGTGTTCTCGCCCTGGTCGCGATTGGTGACATAGAACACCTCCACGCCATTGGCGCGGCAGAATTCCAGGAAGTCGATGGCGCCGGGCGTCGGCGTGGCCAGGTTGGCCGCCACCCAGCGGTCCCAGTCGGCATCGTCGAAGAAGTCGCGCCCGTCGCGGACCAGGTGTCCCCAGTAGGTGAGCGCGTGCAGCACAGTGTCGTCCACATCGCTGATCACCGCCAGCGGCTTGTCACCCGGCTGGCGCGCCGCGAGAGCGGCCTCGACATGCAGCCGCGCCACATTGAAGCCCTGATGATAGAGCGCCTCGTATTCGGCGGCGGTCTGTTTCCAGGCCAGGGCGTAGAGCAGCGGATTGCGCGTGTCGTCGGGCACATTCTGGGCCGAAGCATCCAGAACGAGCAATGCAAGAATGGCGGCTAGCAGGCAGCGGGCACGGTTCATCGATACTTTCCTGTGGGCGGTGCAGTGTCCTGCGCGCCATCGTCCTGCGGGAGCGCGTCCTTTGGTAGCGCATCCTGTGGGAGCGCGTCCTGTGGGAGCGCGTCCTGTGGGAGCGTGCTTGCACGCGAATCCCGGGCCTGCGCTTGCTGTGAGAGCGTGCCTGCGCGCGAACTCTGCGCCGAAGACTCCTGCACTCCCCCCGGCGGTGACACCAGCCGCACCTTGCTCTCGGCAATGTAGCGATCCAGGAACACGGCCGCCTTGCTGGCCTGATCCACCACCCGGTGCAGATCGCTCAGTCGCTCCAGCGTCTCCGCCATGCTGCGCGGCAGGATCGCCCCCGCGGTGCCGGCCTGCAGCAGCTGCGCCTTCATCGCCTGATACTCGGTCTCGAAATCGCGGCGCGCGGCGGCCAGGCGTTCGGCATCCCACTGCGGGCTGTCGACCTGGGTCAGGTCCAGCAGCGCGACGGCCGAAGCACGCAGGGCATTGCGGCTGGCAGTGAGCGCCGACTCGGGCGCCAATACCGCTTCGTGGTGCATCTGCAACATCTCACGAGCATGCTCGGCCACATTCACGAGGTACTGCCCCACGCGCTGTGCATGAGGCAGCGCGTTCTGCTGCTCGGTCGACATGGTGACGCGCGGAATGCCGCTGGCGAATTCACTGATGGCGATATTGAGAGAATCCAGGGCGCGTTGTCCCGCTTCCAAAGAAGGATTGTGCGGATCCTCGGCACTGATGGCGGCATGGGCCACGCGTCGAGCGATGGCTTGCATGCGGTGCAGCTCCTGCGCAAGGGCATCCAGCGCCAGCGAAGGCGCACCTTGCACGTTGCGGTCCATGAAGCGCGGCCTGCCCTCGTCTTCCTCCAGCGTGCGGAAGCGTGCCTCCAGCCAGGTCACCAACCGAGGGGTCAGGGGCCACATGACCAGGATGCCGAGCAGATTCACCAGGGTGTGGAAGATGGCGAGGGACATGGCCAGCTGATTCGCGGAGCCGATGATCTGGGCGATGAGGTGCACGACCCACAGCAGCGGCAGCAGCAGGACGAAGGACACCAGCGCCACCATCAGGTTGAACATCACGTGCGACATGGCAGCCCGACGCGCCGTCGCGGTGGCATCGAACACGGCGAACAGTGCCGTGGAGGTGGTGCCCACATTGGCACCGATCACCATCGCGGCCGCCGCTGTCAACGGAATCAGCCCACCGGCGGTGGCCGTGAGAATCACCGTCAGGGCTGCACTGGACGACTGGATGATCACGGTCAGCACGATGCCGAGCAGCACGAACAGCAGCAGGTTCAGCACGCCTTCGCCGGCCCAGCGGTGCAGGTCGATGACATCGCCGACGCCGTCAAAGGCATCCTTCAATACATCGATGCCCATGAAGAACAGACCGAAGCCGGCCAGGGCTCGACCCAAGGCGCCATATTGCCCTTTTCCCAGCGCGACGGAGAGCGCCATGCCGATGCCGACTGCGGGCAGGGCGATCACTTGCAGGTCGAGATTGAATCCGATCAGGGCGACGATCCACGAGGTGAGCGTGGTGCCCAGATTGCTGCCGAAGATCACGCCCACGGCCTGAGGCAGTGCCAGCAGGCTCGCATTGACGAAGCCAATGGTGGTGAAGACAACGGCAGAAGAGGACTGCACCAATGCGGTGATGAGAATGCCGGAAAGAATGGCGCGCGCGCGACTGCGCGTGGCAGCGCTGAGTATCACGCGCAGGGTGTCGCCCGCGGCGGTGGTCAGGCCGTCAGTCATCAGGCGCATGCCCAGCAGGAACAGCCCGATGCCTCCCAGAAAATTCAATGCGCCTGCGAATGTCACGATCTACCTCTGGTGTCAGTGCGTAAGCCAGAGTACAAAGAACCGCGTGCCGAAGCGAGCCCCGGATACCACCGCGAATTCACCCTGTTCCCGGGCCTGTCGCCGGGGTGCAGGTCTGCGGACACGCCGTGAACCCATCCATGGGGGCTCGACTCGCCGCCGTCCAGGCGGCTCACGGTCCGCCGACCTGCACCCCGGCGCCAGGCCCTGAGTTCAGTGCCAGCGAAGCTTCGCCTTGATCGACTGGCGCTCAAGCCGATGGAGCCGCTTGGCCCCACTCCCCCAGGCGCTGGCTGGCAATGCCTAATCGTTGGCAAGCAAGGAGGCCCCGTGGCGCCGGGTCGCAGCCACCAGCCAGCAGGCACTACCATCACCAACAGGACAGCACATGACCATCAAGACCGTGATATTCGACTGGGACGGCACCCTCGTCGATTCCATCGACCACATCGCCACCTCCCTGCATCTCGCCGCCACCGAGATGGGCTTTCCGGCGCTGGAGAAAGCCGCCTATCGCCACATCATTGGCCTGGGCATGGTGGATGCACTCAAGACCCTCTACCCCGGCCTCAGCGACGCCGAGATCGAAGGCATCCGCCAGCGTTACAGCCAGTACTTCTTTGCCAAGGAAGCCACCCCCCAGCAGATCTTCGCCGGCGTGCCCGCCCTGCTCGACGAACTTCGCACCCAGGGGCGCGGCCGGGCGGTGGCCACCGGCAAGAGTCGGCGCGGCCTGGACGCGGCGCTCACCTCCAGTGGCCTGCGCGCCCACTTCGACATTACACGCTGTGCCGACGAGACCCGCTCCAAGCCCGATCCGGCCATGTTGCTGGAGATCCTGCAGTTCTATGGCCTCGAGCCCGCCCAGGCGGTGATGATCGGGGACACCACCTACGACATGGAAATGGCGCAGCGCATCGGCATGCCGGCCATTGGCGTGCGCTGGGGCGTGCATGCCCCTGACGAACTGCAGCGTCACGCGCCCGTGGCAATCGTTGAGAGCGTGGCGGAACTGACCAGCCTGCTGCGCCGGCTCTGAGCGCCCGCGCACCTCTTGTCGCACATCCGCAGCTGCTCGCTGCGGGCTTCCCTGCTATAGTCCGCGCCAGCAACGCCGCTGTCGGAGCGAGCGCGCTGTACACCCCACAACAAGAATCACTGGAAAAGAGCCTCGACATCATGACATTCACACCTCGTATGATCAGCCTCGCGCTGGCCGGCCTGCTGCTGCAGACCGCCTGCAGCCCGGCTGTGGAGCAGAGCTCCGCCCCGGCAGCCCCTGCCGCGACGGCCTGGGTGGCCACGCCCGAGATGCTGACCTGCGCCGACAGCCACGCCAGCCTGGTGGAAGGCACGGGCAACTTCAGCCGCGACATCAATTCGCCCTCGTCCGAGGCCCAGGCCTATTTCGACCAGGGTCTGCGCCTGGCCTATGGCTATTACTTCCCGGAGGCGGTGTCGTCCTTCAACGCCGCCCTGTGTTTCGACCCGGACAACGCCCGCATCCACTGGGCCCGCGCCCAGGCCCTCGGCCCCAATGCCAACAGCCGCAACAGCGGCCTGCCGGATGACCCGCAGGGCGAAGGCGCCCGCGCGCTGGAACAGGCCATCGCCAACATGGCCGACGAACCGCAGCAGTGGCAGGACACCATCAACGCGCTGCGCCCGATGTTCGACATGCAGGGCTACCCGGACATGGCCGCCCGCAGCCAGGCCGTGATCGAGTCCACCCGGGCGCTCTACGAGAAATACCCGGACGATCTGGAAGCCGCCTTCACCTTCACCCACGCCATCATGATGGCCTCGCCCTGGTACTACTTCGAGTGGGACGGCACGCCGCGCGAGAACATCGTCGAAGCGCGGGACGTCATGGAAAAGGGCATGGCCCAGAACCCCTACCACCCCGGCCTGACCCACCTCCACGTGCACCTGATGGAAGCCTCGCGTGAACCCGTGCGCGCCGAGACTTCCGCCGACGCGCTGGAGCCGCTGACCCCGATGATCGGCCACATGGCCCACATGCCCGGCCACATCTTCATGCGCATCGGCCGTTACCAGGACTCCATCGAGGCCAACCGCCGCTCCGTCATTGCCGATGAATACTTCGTGCAGCAGTGGGGCGACCGGCCTTATCCGCAGTACGGCACCTATTTCCTCTCCGCCACCAACCACCGCAACCACGCCCGCATGTTCATTCACTGGGGCGGCCTGCTGCAGGGCAACCCGGAAGTGGCCTTCGAGATCACCGGCCCGATTGCCGCCGCTACCACGGCGGAACAGCTGGATCGCGGCAATTCCCTGCGCAACATCTCGGTGGAATGGATGACGATGAAGGCCTTCGGCATGTGGGACGAGATTCTCGCCCTGCCGGCGCAGCCCGACACCCGCCCCTTCCTGCAGGGCACGCTGAACCATGTGCGCGGAGCCGCGCTCGCCGCCAAGGGCGACATCGCCGGTGCCGAGGCCGAACTGGCCGCGCTGGACGCCGTCATGAGCAACCCGGTGCTGCAGACCCAGCGCGCCGCCGTGAACACCGCCGCCAGCATCCTGGCCATCAACCGTGCCTCACTGGCCGGCGAGATCGCCAATGCCAAGGGCGACCACGCCGCCGCCATCGCCGCCTTCACCCAGGCGGTGGACTTGCAGGACCACCTGCGCTACATGGAGCCGCCCGACTGGATCCAGTCCATGCGTCTGTTCCTGGGCCAGGCCTATCTGAACGCCGGTCAGGCAGAAGACGCCCGCCGCGTGTTCCTGGAAGACCTGGACCTGCTGCAGGAGAACGGCTGGGCGCTGTTCGGCCTCACCAATGCCCTGACCGCGCTGGGCGAGGACGCGCAGGCCGCCGAGGCCCGCGAGCGTTTCGACGAGGCGTGGGAGTACGCTACCGTCGAACTGACCAAGGCGCATTTCTGATATGCGCGTCCTCGTCACCGGTGGCAGCGGCTTTCTGGGTCAGGCCCTGACCCGAGCGCTGCTGGCCCGCGGTGACGAGGTCATCATCCTGAGCCGCAATCCCGCCACCCACATTGCCCGGCGCGCCGGCAGCGTGTGGGTGCAGGACCTGCAGCAGATCGACACCCCCGTGGACGCCGTCGTCAATCTGGCCGGCGCCAACCTCTTCGCCGCCCCCTGGACGCAGGCCCGCAAGCAGCTGCTGCATGACAGCCGCGTGGCGCTGACCTGGAAACTGACCAGCTGGATCCTCTCGCAAACCACCCTGCCCAAGGTGTTCCTGTCCGGATCGGCCATCGGCTTTCATGGCGACGGCGGTGAGCAAGCCCTCACAGAGCAGAGTCCGCCCGGCACTGACTGGGCGGCGACGCTGGTGCAGGACTGGGAGAACGCCACGCGCCGCGTGGAGGAAGCCGTCGTGCGCACCGTGCTGCTGCGAACCGGGCTGGTGCTGGGGCATGGCGGGCTGCTCGGCCCGATCCTGCCGCTGTTCAGGGCGTATCTGGGCGGCTCGCTGGGGGCGGGACAATTCTGGTACAGCTGGATTCATCTGCAGGACTGGGTGCGCGCCACGCTGTTCCTGCTGGATCGCCGCGAAGCCAGCGGACCGTATCTGCTGACGGCGCCCGCACCGGTGCGCTACGGCGACTTCGCCCGCACCCTGGGGCGAGTGTTGCAGCGGCCGGTGTGGCTGACGCCGCCGGGCTGGGTGCTGCGACTGCTGCTGGGCCAGCGTGCCGCTCTGATGCTGAGCAGCACCAAGGCTCTGCCGGCGCGACTGCAGGTGGCCGGGTTCCAGTGGCAATTCCCCGAATTGGAAGGCGCGCTGCGCGAGATCGTCAGCCAGGACGCCGAGCCCTGACACCGGCCACGCCTGCCGCGCGCAGGGCGACAGATCTCACTTCGCGAACAGGCTTTTCTCGATGTCGCGGAAGGCCTTGAATTCCAGCGCATTGCCGGACGGGTCGAGGAAAAACATCGTCGCCTGCTCCCCCGGCAGCCCCTTGAAGCGAATATGCGGCTCGATCAGGAACTGCGGCACGAAGGTCTGCACCAGCGCGGCCAGCGCCTCCCACTCGTCCATCTCCAGCACCACCCCGAAATGCGGCACTGGCACGCCGTGGCCGTCGACATGGTTGCCGATCTGATTCACCTGGCCGTCCGGCCCCAGATTCGGGTTCACGTGCACCACCAGCTGATGACCGAGCAGGTCGAAGTCGATCCATTGGTCGGAGCTGCGCCCCTCGGGCAGACCCATCTTCGTGCCGTAGAAGTCCCGGGCTTCGGCCAGGTCGCGCACCTGGATGGCGAGGTGGAAGGGCATGAGGCGGCGGGTGGTGATCATGGGGCATCCTGAAGAATGGCTGGGGACGTTGCCGGGCGGCCTGCCGGTGAGCGCGACCCTAGCGCCGTGCGCGCCGGCGTGTCAAACCCCGAAAACTGCACGCTTTTGGTGCGCGATCGCCCCGGCATGTGGCAGCGGACCGTTTGCCGCGGGCGGAGACGGGACACAGCAGCCACGATACACAGACAACTCTTTGTTTTTATTAGCAATGTAAAAACTGGCACGAATAGTGAATTACTCTGGGCGTAGTACTCTCCAGTACCAAATTCTTGAATCGGATATCGATGCCTGCCTCCCCCTGGGTCGCAGGTTTTTTTTTGCCTGGCATGTCACACCCGGGGTGCCGACACGCCAGCCCCAGGCCCTTCTTCAGCCCCTTTTTTGCTGGCACAGCTTGTGCCTTATCTTGTGTGGGAACTCACTCCTCCTCGCAGAGTTCTGTGCGGGCGCCTCTCCCCCCCGAGACAGCCCGGCCACCATTGCCCACGCCGTTGCCGACGTTGCCGACGTTGCGTGGGCTTTTTTTTGCAGGCGCCTGTGTAGAATCGGCGCGAGTTGATTTGCTGCCTGGTCCATCGCCCATGAATACTGTGTCACCCGCAAGTGCATCCACCACCTGCCCCTACTGCGGGGTGGGCTGTGGCGTGCAGGCCTGCGTGCAGGACGCCCGCCTGCAACGGGTGAAGGGCGCGGCGACCCACCCCGCCAATCGCGGCCGGCTGTGCGTGAAGGGGTCTGCCCTGGCCGACACATCGCAGCAGTCCGGTCGCCTGCTGTATCCCCGCCTGCATGGCGTGCGCACGGACTGGAACACCGCCCTCGACCATGTCGCGGCCAGTCTGTCTGCCGTCATCGAGAAGCACGGCCCCGGGGCGGTGGCGATGTACGTCTCGGGCCAGTTGCTCACCGAGGATCTCTACGTCGCCAACAAGTTGATGAAGGGATTCCTTGGTTCCGCCAATCTCGATGGCAGCACGCGGCTGAGCATGGCGCCGGCCGCGACAGCCTCCCTGGCCAGCCTGGGCACCGCAGCCCCGCCGGGCAGTTTCGAGGATATGGAAACCTGCGACCTGCTGGTGCTGGCCGGCTGGGATGCCGCCTGGACCCACCCGGTGCTGTTCCAGCGCATCAGTGCCGCTCGGGCTGCGCGCAGCAACATGCGCCTCGTGGTGCTGGACCCGCGCGGCACCGCCACGGCCGGCGCTGCCGACCTGCATCTGGCCCTGCGACCGGGCAGCGATGGAGCCCTCTTCTGCGGGCTGCTGTGCTTTCTGCAACGCCGGGGCGTGCTGGACCGTGATTTCCTGGTGGCGCACACCGACGGGGCTGAGGCGGCGCTGCAGGCCTGCGCGCCCTTCGATCTCGACACCACGGCCGAACAGACTGGCATCGACCCGGCCGATCTGGAGCAGTTCTTCCAGTGGTTTGCGCGCACACCGCGCACGGTCACGGTGCTCGCCCAAGGCATCGCCCAGGCGGCCAGCGGCACGGCGCAATGCCAGGCCATCCTCAATTGCCATCTCGCCACGGGGCGCATCGGTCAGCCCGGCATGGGCGTGTTCCCCATCAGCGGCCAGGCCAATGGCACCGGCGTGCAGGACGTGGGAGCAGTGGCCACGCAGCTCGCGGCCCACATGGATTTCACGCCGGACAACATCGAGCGCATGGCGCGCTTCTGGGGCGCTCCGCGCATGGCCACCGCGCCCGGCGTCACCGCGCTGGGCCTGAATGAGGCGCTGGAGCGTGGGCAGATCAAGGCGCTGTGGATCCTGGGCAGCAACCCGGCCGCCAGCCTGCCAGAGCCCGCGCGGGTGCAGCGTGCATTGCAGGCCTGCCCGCTGGTGATCGTCTCCGAGTGCCGGCAGCACACAGACACCACGGCCTGCGCCCATGTGCTGCTGCCCGCCGCGGACTGGGGCGAGAAGGACGGCAGCCAGACGAGCGCCGAACGCCGCCTTCTGCGACAGCAGGCGCTGCTGCCAGCGGCGGGCGAGGCGCGGCCAGACTGGCAGATCCTGTGCGACGTGGCGCGCCGCCTAGGCTTTGCCGAGGCCTTCGACTATCCCTCACCCGCCGCCATCTTCCGCGAACACGCAGCACTCTCGGCCTTCGAGAATGCGGGCAGCCGCGTCTTCGACATCGGCGCGCTGGCCAGCGTGGACCAAGCTGCGTATGACGCCCTGCCGCCGCTGCAATGGCCGATCACCGCGCAGGCACCGGAGGGCACGCCGCGGCTGTTCACCGAGCAGCGCTTTGCCACGCCTTCGGGCCGTGCCCGCCTGCTGACGGTCCACCCGGCCCCCCTCACCGTGCCAGCCCACGACACCCCGTTCCTGCTCAACTCCGGGCGCCTGCGTGACCAGTGGCTCGGCATGGGCCGCACCGGACAGGCCCCGCGCCTGCTGGCCCATACCGACACCCCGTTCGTGGCCTTGCAGCCTCGCGACGCCCGCAGCCTCGGGTTGCGCGAGGGCGATCTGGTCGAGCTGTTCGCACATGACGACAACGGCCAGCGCCATGCCCTGCCGTTTCCCGTGCGTCTTGACGACGGGCAGCGCGATGGCGAGCTGTTCGTGCCCATTCACTGGAACGCACAGTCCGGTTCCCATGGCGGAGTGTCGCGACTGTTCTGCGCTGCTGTCGATCCCGTCTCCGGGCGACCTGCACTCAAGGCCGCGTGGGTGGGGCTGCGGCCCCTGAAAGTGCGGCGCTGGGCGGTGGTGCTGAGTCGCGCGCCGCTGCAGATGCTGCCCTTCGGCTGGTGGGTGCACCGCCCCCTGCGCGAGGGCTGGGTGACGCGGCTGGCTGAGCTGCCGGGCGACTCGAACGTCTGGCCGGGCTGGTTCGAGCAGCTGCGCGGGACGCTGGCAGTCATGGAATATCAGGACGAGGCGGCGGGCATTCACCGTGCGCTGCTGCATCGCGGCGCGCGTCTGGAGATGGCGGTGTTTGTGGCGCCACAACCCGGTGCACTGCCGGACAGCACCTGGCTGCAGCGTCTGCTGCTGAAGGAGGTGACAGAAGAGTCACGCGCCCTGCTGCGGCAGGAACATCACGGCTCTCTGATGGCCGCTCGACTGATCTGCAACTGCTTCCGCGTCAGCGAGGCACAGATACTCGGCGCCATCGCGCAAGGGGCGCAGAGTGTGGAGGAGCTGGGCAAGCGGCTGCGCTGCGGCACCAATTGCGGCTCGTGCATTCCGGAACTAAGGCAGTTGCTCGCGCGCTGAGGGCGCCCGATCCAGCCGCAGCAGCAGCGCCGGGAAGAACAGCAGATCCAGCACCAGCGCCACCACCACGATGGGCACCAGCAGCATGGCGGCCTGCTGGAAATACAGGGTGCTGGCCGCCATCAGCACACAGGTGCCCACGGCCATCACGGTGGTGGTGAGAATCAGCGCCGGGCCCGCCTTCTCCAGTGCCTGCTCCACGGCCTCGCGGGGCGAGCGCCCCTGCACGCGCGAGCTCTGGTAACTGCTGAGGATATGCACCGTGTCGTCCACCACCAGGCCGATGCTGATGCTGAACAGCATCATCACGAAGGGGTCAATGCTCCCCACCAGCAAGCCCCAGGCCCCGAACACCAGCACCGCCGGCAGCAAGTTCGGCAGCATGCTCAGCAGGCCGTAGCGCAGACTGCGCATGCCGACCACCACGGCGAGCGTGATCAGCAGCAGGCTCAGCACGTAGCCTTCCAGCAGCTCCAGCGTCACCGCGCGATCCATGCGGGCAAAGATCAGGGTGCTGCTGCCATGCAGCAGGGCATACTCGGGCAACTGACGGGCGAACTCCGCCCCGATGCGTTCGTTCAGATCGAGAATGGCCTGGTTGTTCATCGATTCGGTGCCCACTAACAGTCGGATCAGCGAGTAATCGGCGTTGATGAAATTGTCGAGCGTGAAGGAGCTGACCTGCACGGTCTGGTAATTGAAGAGATGGTCTTCAATGACACTGCGCTCGTCGGGAATCAGCGCAAATTCCGGCTGGTTCTCGTTGATGACCTGATTCACCCCCTTCACCAGCTCCACCAGACTCGCCACCTGCGCCACGCCTTCCTGCTCGCGCAGCCACTGCGCGAAGGCGTCCACGCGCTGCAGGAACTGCGGGTCGACGACGCCGTCGGGCGTCTGGGTGTCGATGCCATAGACCAGCTGAGCCCCACGCGCCATGCGGGCACCCACCGCCGTGACATAGTCGTGCAGTGGCGAGTCTTCATTGACGAAGGCGCCGCGATCGAAGTCAGTGGAGTTGCGCAGGCTCAGCGGCAAGGCAAGCAGGGTCAGCAGCGCAGTGACCCAGAGAATCACGCCGCCATGTCGGTGCACCAGCGCACGACTGCGCAAGGTCAGTTGCCCGAGCAGCGGCTGCTGCGCCACCCGCAGACCGGCGCGCGCCGGCAGCAACAGTACCAGGCCGGGCAGCACCAGCAGGCTCAGGACCCAGGCATAGAGCACGCCAAGCGCCACCACCGAGCCGAAGCTGCTCACCGCTGGCGCCGTGGCAAGATTCAGGCTGCCGAAGCCCACGATGGTGGTGAGCGCCGCCAGACTCACCGGCCGCACATTGAAGTGCAGGCTGTTGCGCATGGCGTCGAGCGGCGGCAGGCCGACCAGTCGTTTCTGGCGAAAGATCGACACCAGATGCACGCTGTTGGCCACGGCGATGGTCACCACCACCAGCGGCGCCATCACCGAGACGGTGTTGAAGCGCACGCCCAGCCAGCCCAGGGTGCCCACCGTCAGCACGATGGCGAGCAGCGACACGCCCAGGATGCAGCCGCCCAGCAGCAGCGAACGGAAGCTGTAGCAGATGATGGCGTTGCACAGCAGGATCACCAGCGGCAGCAGGTAGAACAGATCGTCCAGCATGGCCTGGCGGGTCGACAGTTCGTAGAGCGCCTCGCTGCTGACATGGATCGCCACCTCGGGGTGACGCGCCTGCAACTCATCGCGCAGGGCCAGGGTGGCCTCGGCCGTGCTGCGCCGCTGCTCGTCGCTTAGGCTGGCAGTGCCCAGACGAATGGAAGCCAGCGTCAGGTCGCCCTCGGGGGCCAGCAGGATGCCCGCCACGAAGGGTTCCTGCAGCGCACGCGCGCGCCGCTCCTGCAGTTCGGCGTCGGTGTAGGTGAACAGCTGCGCAAGCGGCTTCTCGAAGAACGTGTCGTCGCCATAGGGCGATTGCCAGGCCAGAATGGAATTCATGCCGCTCGCCAGCGGAATCTGCCGGTAGTTCTGGCTCAGATCGACCATGGCAGCGAGCGCGGGGTGCGTGAAGACATCCCCGTTGGCAGGCTCGAAGGCGAAGCTGATCTCGCTCTGGCCGGGGAACTCGGCCAGCATGCGGTCGCGCTCCGCCAGCCAGGGATCACTGCGGGTGAGCAGCACGCCCAGCGAGGTGTCAAAACCCGTGCGGGGAATGCCGGCGGCCAGCAGCAGGCTGAACAGCAGGGCCAGCACCAGCAGCGCGCTGCGACGCTGCACCACGGTGTCGACGAAAGCCTGCATGAGGGAGTCCTGGCGCCGCACGGGCTGCCGCTCAGTGCGTGAGTGAGTAGATCAGGTAATTGATGCCCAGCTGGTAGGCGGCATTGGCATAACGCGTCGGGTAGTACGGGTGGTAGGTGTGTTCCCAGCCGTCGCCCATGTCCGAGTTCCAGTTGATCAGCACCATGACGCGGCCGAAGTCGTCGAGAATGGCGTGATTGCTGGCCACGTCGATGCCCTGCTCGCCGCGCGTGTTGTCCCGGCTCAGTGCCGGAATCATCTGGGGACCTTCGATGTCGTAATAGGTGCGGAAGATCTCGTGATCATGCGGCAGCTCGACGATCTCGCGCTCGGGGAATATCTGCGAGAACGAATCGTGGAAATTGCTCCACTGGCGTTCGCCCCAGAAGTCGTCGATCAGCAGGAAGCCACCGCGCAGCAGGTATTCGCGCACATTGTCGATCTCCTCCTGACTCAGCATGATGCCGCCCTGCTGACCCACTTCCAGCATGTACAGGAAGGGGTAGTCGAAGATGCGCTCGTCGTCGAAGCGCAGCACGATCGGGTCCCGCATCACGCGGATATTGGTCAGACGCGAGACGCCGCGCAGGAAATTCATGTCGGCGCCGGGGAAATCGATGGACCAGGTGGGGCCGCCATCGCCGAAATAGCCCCAGCCACCACCACCTCCGCCCTGCCAGGTATCGAACTGCACACGCACGAAATTGAATTCCCCGCCCGGGTCGTACTCGATGTCGGGAATGGCCGGCTGCTGCGCCATGAAGGGATTGTCACCGAAGGGCGGCTGGGCCAGCGCGGCACTGCTGCACAGCAGGGCCGCGGTGAACAAGGAGGTCAGGATGGGGCGTGTGCAGCGCATGGACAGCCTCGATGACGGCCGCCGGGGTGACGGCCAATGCTCGCCATTAAACCTGCCGCGCCGGCGCCTTTCAACCCTCTGCGCGGGCGTGCATGGCCGGCGCTGGCCGCTGCAGCGAGATCACCGGAATGAACAGGCTCAGCACGAAGCCCAGCAGGATGATCCACAGGCTGGTGCTGAACATGCTGGTGATGGCATTGGAGAAGGCCAGGCGCACCCCGCTTTCGATGCGTGTGACCAGCGAATCCACCTGCCCGGCCAGCAGGCTGCGCAGGGTGTTCAGCCGCTGGTCGATCTCGGCTGGCGGCAGGGGCTGCGTGGCGGCCGCCTGCACTTGCTCGCGGATCTGCGCCGGCACCTGGGTATTGGCCTGCACCGCGGCAATGGCGGCGGCATCGCCGGCATAGGCCTGGCCGAGCGTGCTCAGCATGGCCTCCAGATCGCCTTCGATGCGCGCGCGCAGCGCGCCGGGGTTCATCACGCTGCTCTGCGCCTGGCTCATGTCGAAGGCAGGACTGCCGGCGGAACTGGGCATGGGCGGCAGCTGGCGGGGCAGCTCGGCGGTGAGGTTCAAGGTCAGCAGGGTGCCGAAGATGGCCACGCCCACGGTGTTGCCGATCTGGCGGAAGAACTGGGTGGAACTGGTGGCCACGCCAATCTGCTGAGGCGGAAACGCCGCCTGCACGATCAGGTTCACCAGGCTCTGCGAAGGGCCCAGCCCGAGACCCACCACCACCATGCGCCAGGCCAGCTCGAGTTGCGTCGTCTCCGGACCGATGCCGCCGAGCAGGAACACCCCGGCGATCAGCACGGCGGCCCCGCCCACCATGAAGGGCTTGTACTGCCCTGTGCGCGACACGACGCGCCCGCTCAGGATGCTGCCAATCATCAGGCCCAGCATCAGCGGAAACATCGAGAATCCACTGTTGGTGGCGTTGACGCCCAGCACCACCTGCATGAACAGCGGCATGAACATCACCACGCCCAGGAAGGCCATGCCGATGACGAAGGACGTCAGATTGGTGATCACGAACACCCGGCTCTTGAACAGCGACATGGGCATGATGGCATCGGGCGTGCGCCGCTCCACCAGCACGAAGATGACCAGCGCCACCGCGCTCACGGCAAACATGCCCAGCAGGATGGGCGAGTTCCACGGGTAGCGGTTGCCGCCCCAGGTCAGTGCCAGCAGAAATGGGATGAACACCACCAGAATCAGGAAGGCCCCGGCGAAATCGATCACACCCTTGCTGCCGTGATTCAGGCGCGGCGTCTTGTAGGCAATCATCAACAACGCCACGATGCCCAGCGGCACGTTGGCATAGAACACCCAGCGCCAGCCGGCAATCTCGTGCCCGAACATCGTCACAGTGGCATAGTCGGTGAGGAAGCCGCCCAGGGCCGGACCGACAATGCTGGCGATGCCGAAGATGGCGCCGAACAGGCCCATGAATTTCGCACGCTGCAGCGGCGGATAAATGTCGGCAATGATGCCGATGGCGCTGGTGAACAGTGCCGCGCCGCCCACACCCTTGACCGCGCGGAAGATGATCAGTTGCTGCATGCCATCACCCAGCAGGGGCAGGTCGCCAAACTCGCCGCTGATGCCGCAGAGCATCGAGCCCAGCAGGAAAATGCTGATTCCGATCACCAGAATCAGCTTGCGCCCATACAGATCTCCCAGCTTGCCGTAAATGGGCACCAGCACGGTGGAGGCCAGCATGTAGGAGGTGGTGACCCAGGCGTACAGCTCCAGCCCTTCCAGCTCGGCAACGATGCGCGGCATGGCGGTGGAGAGGATGGTCATGTCGAGGGCGGCAAGCAGGAAAACGATCAGCAGAGCAATGAGGGTCGTGCGCTTGTCTTTGTCAGACAGCGTTACGCCGGAAGCAAGTTCGTTCAAGAAAGGCACCTTCGTCGGGAGTCGTGGAGACAGGCGCGGCTATGCTACGCCTGCGAAGAAGGGGCAAACAAGAAAAGCTTTCAGCGCGCCGGCTCGCTTCGCCGCCACAAAGGCTCGCCTCGTCCCGGGCGCCGCTTTTTCTTACAGCCAGCGGCGCACGCGCGCCTTGTAATCCCGGTATTCCTCACCGAACAGAGACTCCAGCGCACGCTCCTCCGGCTGAATCTGCAAGCGGCCGATGAAAGCCATGAAGGCCGGCACGCCGAGCAGCATCCAGGGCGAGGCCAGGAACACCGCCCAGGCCAGCAGAAAGATGGCAAAGCCAAGGTACATCGGGTTGCGGGACACACGGTAGATGCCACCGGTCACAAGGCGACTGGCTTTCTCGGGGTGCAGCGGGTCAACGGTGGTATGCGCCCTGCGGAAGCTGTACACCCCCGCCAGACAACAGAACAACGCATCGGTCAGAAACAGGCCCGCCAGCACCAGCCGCACGGTGTCGTCCACCTCGACGCGTGGCAGCAGACGGGCGAACTGCCACATGGCAAAAGCGGTGAGCAGCATCACCAAAGGTGGGGGTATGCGATGTTCAAGGGCGTTCATGGCGCAGATACTCCTTGGAAA
>JALREE010000094.1 GCA_023256835.1 Pseudomonadales bacterium
GTCGGTGTTGCCATCGCCTTCATTCATCAGCAGGGTGTCGGCATCGGGCGCGGTCTCATAGACCTTCATGCCCATGTCGTTGATCATCTGGATGATGTCTTCCACCTGGTCTGGATCGGAGATGGATTCGGGGAGGTGGTCGTTGACTTCCGTGTAAGTCAGATAGCCCTGCTCTTTTCCTTTGGCGATCAGAGCCTTGAGGCCTGTTTGTGGCAGCTGGTTGACGCGAGATTCAGACATGGCTTCCCGTGGGTGGTCGCAGGCGACCAGATGAGCGTGGACTGTAAAAAGGCCGGGCATTATGCCTCATCGAGGCTGTCGTGCCAACGACCGGTTCATGGCGAATCCGCGGCGCCCGTCGCGCGCACCCGCGGTTTCAACTGTTCCAGCAACTGCTTCTTGAACTGCTTCTTGCGGGCTTCAGTCAGCAGGGTGTCGAGCAGATACGTGAACTCGCTGGCCACGCCTTCCAGCGGCGTGATCTTCTCGTTCTTCAACAGCTGCGTGAGCTGATTGCCCTGCGGCGTGCCATAGCAGTGCCCCAGCATCGTGTAGGTGTTGATAGTGGGGTTCTGGGCCACCAATTCAAGCAGCTCGAGCAGCAGATCTGTGTATTCGTCCCCGTTTTCGCGCAATGGTTCCAGATCCCGCTGCAGACCGACTGCGACGGCCGGCTGATAGAGCAGCAGCTCGATGGCATTCAGGCCCGGACTGCGCGCCAGTGGTTTCTCCCTGGCCTTCGTCGGGCTGCCTGCCATGCGGCCCGCTCTGCCGGTGTCCGGCGGCGTGCGGCGAGGCGCGTCGTCGTAGTCGGGCGGCACCGGATAGTCCTCGGGCTGCGCGTCGGCGCTCGGGGCCGGTGCAGGCGGCGGTGCGGACTTCAGCACCAGCGCCTCGATGGATCGGCTCTCCACGCCGGCGATGCCAGCCAGCCGCTCGATCATCAACTGGCGATACAGCCCGCTCGGCATCTGCCGCAACAGGGGGGCCGCCAGCGAACTCAGCCGCGCGCGACCCTCGATGCTGGCCAGATCGAGGCCCTCGGCCAGATGGTCGAAGAAGAAATCCGCCAGCGGCGTGGCGCCATCGATCAGCGCACTGAAGCGGTCCTTGCCGATCTTGCGCACCAGGGTGTCCGGGTCCTCGCCTTCGGGCAGGAACAGGAAACGCACCTGGCGGCCGTCCTCGAGCACCGGCAGCGTGGCCTGCATGCCACGCCAGGCGGCCGTGCGTCCGGCAGCGTCGCCGTCGAAGCAGTAGATCACTTCCGACACCAGTCGGAACAAGCGGTTCAGATGCGTGACGTTGGTCGCCGTGCCGAGGGTGGCCACGGCGTAGTCGATACCGTGCTGGGCCAGTGCCACCACGTCCATGTAGCCTTCCACGATGACAAAACGCGTGAGCCGCGGATTGGTTCGGCGCGCCTCGTAGAGTCCGTAGAGTTCATTGGCCTTGTGATACACCGGGGTTTCCGGCGAGTTCAGGTACTTGGGCTTCTCGTCGGTGAGCACGCGTCCGCCGAAGCCGATGACGCGGCCGCGGGTGTCGCGGATGGGGAACATGATGCGATCCCGGAAGCGGTCGTACTGGCCCTGCTTCTCGGCGTCGGCCTCGCGCTTGATCAGCAGACCGGCGCTGTGCAGGTGCTCGATGGCGGTGGGCGTGCTGCCCAGGGCGCGCAGCAGATTGTCCCAGCCGGGCGGCGCAAAGCCGATGCCGAAGGTCTTGGCGATGGCGCCGCTGAGGCCGCGCCCCTTCAGATAGGCCACGGCGCGTTCGCGCTGCGGGTGGGTACGCAGCTGCTGCTGGTACCAGGCATTGGCCTCGTGCAGCACGTCGTAGAGGGGCTTGTTCTCGCTCTGCGTGCTTTGCTTGCTGCGGCCTTCCTCGCGCGGCACTTCCAGCCCATAGTCGCTTGCCAGGGACTCCACCGCCTGGGGGAAGTCCATGCGCTCATACTCCATCACGAAGCCCAGGGCATTGCCGCCGGCGCCGCAGCCGAAGCAATAGTAGAACTGCTTGTCGGGTTCGACGCTGAACGAGGGCGATTTCTCGGTGTGGAAGGGGCAGAGCGCGGAGTAGTTCTTGCCGGTCTTGCGCAGCTTGATGCGCTTGTCGATCACGTCGACGATGTCGACGCGGGCGAGCAGATCATCGATGAAAGCTTGCGGAATCAGACCGGCCATCGTCAGGCGTCCAGAAGGGCAACAGGCTTGGGGATGGGTCAGTGTGCCAGCAGTTTCAGCGTTAGGAAAGCTGCTGCTTGATCATCTGGCTGACGGCGGCCATGTCGGCGCGGCCGACGACGAGAGGTCGGACCAGGGCCATGACCTTGCCCATGTCCTGCACGCTGGCGGCAGCGCTGTCGCGCATGGCCTGGCCGATGATGGCGGCAAGTTCCTCGGGGGCGAGGGCCTGGGGCATGAATTCCTGCAGGACGGCGATCTCGGCGTTCTCGATCTCGGCGAGGTCCTGGCGGGCGCCGGCTTCATACTGCTTCACGGATTCGCGGCGCTGCTTGATCATCTTGTCGAGCACGGCAGTGACACGCACGTCATCGGGTTCGATGCGTTCGTCGACTTCGATCTTCTTGATTTCGGCCAGCGCAAGGCGAATGGTGCCGAGGCGGGCCTTGTCTTTGGCCCGCATGGCATCTTTCATTGCCTCGGTGATTCTCTGCTTGAGCGCGCTGTCGGCCATGATGGCTTCTCAGTAGAAGCGTTTGGTCTTCTTGTTTTCGCGCTGCAGCTTCTTGAGGTGGCGCTTCACGGCGGCAGCGGCCTTGCGCTTGCGGGCTGCGGTGGGCTTCTCGTAGAACTCCTTGCGACGGACTTCCGCCAGCACGCCTGCCTTCTCGCAGGAGCGCTTGAATCTTCTCAGAGCGACGTCAAACGGCTCGTTTTCTTTCAGTTTTACCATCGGCATAAAATGCACACCTTCCAGATTTCGATGTAAGGTTGATTCAAAGGGGGGCACATGGTAATGCGGCAAATGGCCAATTGCAAAGCCAAAAACAAAGAAAACATCGACAGCGCAGCCACTTTCTGCTTGGCCGAGGCTCTGCTGCCCGGCTTGCGGCTGGTCAATCGAAGGTCGACTGGCTTATGATGGCCGCCCGCCGCGCCTGCAGTCCGCTGCCCTGGCAAAGAGGCAGTTTCCCAAAGGTTTCAACACGATGCGTGTTCTGGGTATCGAGACATCCTGCGACGAGACGGGCATTGCCCTCTACGACAGCGAGCGCGGCCTGCTGGCCGACACCCTTTACAGTCAGATTCCGCTGCACGAGCGCTTCGGCGGCGTGATTCCCGAGCTCGCCTCCCGTGACCACATCCGCAAGACCCTCCCGCTGATCCAGGAAGTGCTGGACAAGGCCGGCGCCACCGTCGCCGACATCGACGGGGTGGCCTACACCGCCGGGCCAGGCCTGGTCGGTGCCCTGCTCGTGGGGGCGAGTGTCGGGCGCGCCCTCGGCATGGCTCTGGAGGTGCCGACCATCGGCGTGCATCACATGGAGGGCCATCTGCTGGCCCCGATGCTGGAAGACACCCCGCCGCAGTTCCCCTTCGTGGCACTGCTGGTCTCTGGCGGTCACACCCAGCTGGTGCGAGTGGATGGCATCGGCCACTACCGCCTGCTGGGCGAATCCCTGGACGATGCCGCCGGCGAAGCCTTCGACAAGGTGGGCAAGATGCTGGGGCTGGCCTATCCGGGCGGGCCACGGGTGGCCGCACTGGCCGAAAAGGGCACGCCCGGTCGCTACGAGTTTCCCCGCCCCATGACCAACCGCCCCGGGCTGGACTTCAGTTTCAGTGGCCTGAAGACCTATGTGCGCAACACGCTGGCCGAGGCGCGCGCAAGCCTGCCCGACGGCGCAGCCGCCCGGGACATCGATGAGCAGACCCGTGCCGACATCGCCCGGGCCTTCGAGGACGCCATGGTGCAGACCCTGGTGATCAAATGCCGTCGCGCCCTGCAGGAGACGGGGCTGACGTCCCTGGTGATCGCCGGAGGCGTCAGTGCCAATACCCGTCTGCGTGTCGGCCTGCAGGACATGGTGCAGAAGGAGCGCAGTCAGCTGTTCTACGCGCGGCCCGAGCTGTGCACCGACAACGGCGCGATGATCGCCTATGCCGGCTGTCAGCGCCTGCTGGCCGGCGAGGTCGCTTCCCTGGCGCTGGACGTGCGCCCGCGCTGGCCGCTGGACACCCTGCCGCCGCTGGCTCAGGCGAGGGCGCTCTGATGGACATCGTCTTCATCCAGGGCCTGCGCGTCTATTGCATCATCGGCATCCACGACTGGGAGCGCAACCGTCCGCAGCCCGTGCTGCTGGATCTGGAAATGGGCACCGACATCCGCCCGGCCTCCCACAGCGAGGACATCGCGCTGGCGCTGGACTACGATGCCATCAGCAAGGATCTGTGTACCTTCATCAAGGCGAGCGAGTGCCGCTTGCTGGAAGCCCTGGCCGAGCAGATCGCCCAGCGCCTGCAGAGCCGCTTCGGCGTGCCCTGGCTGCGACTGCGCCTGAGCAAGCCGGATGCCGTGCCCGAGGCGCGGGATGTCGGCATTCTCATCGAGCGCGGCGTGCGCCCCGAACCCTCCAGCACGCTCGTGTCAGGGGTGTGGTAGGCCATGCCATTGATCAGTCTCAGCCTGGGCAGCAATCGTGACGCTCGACGTTCCCTCTCCCTCGGTCTCGCCGCACTGGAGCAGCAATTCGGCGAGCTGCAGGTGTCGCCGGTGTTCGAGAGCGAGCCGGTGGGGTTCATCGGCCCCAACTTCCTCAATCTGGTGGTGGCATTCGAGTCGACTCGGCCGCTGGCCGAACTGGCAGGAGTTCTCAAGGCCATCGAGGACGCCCATGGCCGTGACCGGCAGTCGCCGCGCTACAGCGATCGCACGCTGGACATCGACATCCTCTGCTACGGCGATCTGTGCGGTGTGCACGAGGGTATCGAGCTGCCGCGCGGAGAGATCCTGCACAATGCCTATGTGCTGCGCCCGCTGGCGCTGTTGCTGCCGGAGCAGCGCCACCCGCGCAACCAGCAGACCTTCGCCCAGCTGTGGCGGGACTACGACAAGGGTCTGCAGGCGCTCTGGGCCGTGGAGTTCGAGTGGCAGGGCCGGCTGATCTCAAAGCCGGAGCGCTGAGGGCAGTGCCGCCAGCGTGGCGGCGCAGTCTGCTTCCACCTTGAGGCTGAAGAGGCTATCCGCCCGGGTGACGCCCAGATTCAGACAGGCCAGCGGCTTGCCCTGCGCATGGGCATCGCGGCAGATGCGATAGCCGGAAAACACCGTCAGCGAACTGCCCACCACCAGCACGGCCTCGCAGTCCCGCACCGCCGCTTCCACCTGGGCAATGCACTCCCGCGGGATCGTCCCGCCGAAGAACACCACCTCGGGTTTCAGGATGCCGCCACAGGCCGGGCAGTCGGGCACCTGCACGTCCTGCAGCAGGCTGTCCGGCAGATCGGCATCCCCATCGGGGCGTATCTGTGCCAGCGGATTGTCCAGCTGTGGATTGGCCTCCCGCAGCGCCGCCTGCATCTGTGCGCGCGGCAGACGCACCCCGCACTGCAGGCAGAACACGGTGTCGAGATTGCCGTGCAGGTCGATCACGGCGCGCTGCCCGGCGCGCTGGTGCAGGCCGTCGACGTTCTGCGTGATCAGTTGCGTGACATGGCCCGCGCGCTCCAGTTCGGCCAGCGCGAGATGGCCCGCATTGGGTGCTGCCTGGCGCATGCGCGGCCAGCCGATCATGCTGCGTGCCCAGTAGCGCTGGCGGCTGGCGGGCTTGTTGACGAAGTCGGCGTGCTGGATGGGCGTGCTGCGCAGCCACTGGCCCTGGCTGTCGCGATAGACGGGAATGCCCGAAGGCTGGCTCAGCCCGGCCCCGGTGAGCACCAGCAGGCGCGGGTGCCGGCGCAGGAAATCGGCGAGTTGGTTCATGCGGCGGGGGGCGTTGTCGGCAGGATGCGCTGGCGCACGTGTTCCGCCAGACCGACGCCGGCCTCGGACATGGTGAGGTAGGCCTGGTCGGCCCCGGCCGCCAGAATCTCCCGGGCTTCGTCCTGATGCATGCTGTGCGAGACGATGACGCCGGCGAAGCCCGACTTGCGCAGCTTCTGCGTGGCGATGCGCTTGGCCTCGGCCTCGTTCAGGCTGAGGATCACGGCGCGCACATTGCCGTAGTCGAGGTTCTCCCAGAACATCTGGTCCTCGGCGTCGGCGAAGAAGATGTTGTGGCCGAGGGAGCGATGCAGGGCCACGCGTGCCGGGTCGGAATCCAGCGCCACCAGCCGGCACTTGTCGCTCAGATAGTCATAGGCCGACGAGCCCGTGCGGCCCATGCCCATGATCAGCACGTCGGCGTCGCCCAGTGACACTGGCTGTTCGTCGGGGTGGCGCAGGTCACGCTCTATCGGGATCAGCCGCCGTGCCACGCGCTCGTAAACCGGATGCGCCAGGCGGTTGAGCGGTGCTGACACCACGAAGGACAGCGCCACGGTCAGCGCCAGCGGCACGATCCATTCCTGCAGGGCCACGCTGGCCACGATGAGGCCGAACTCGCTGTAATTGGTCAGGCTCAGGCCCGCCAGGAAGGCACTGCGCGCCCGCAGCTTGAAGAACACCAACAGCAGGAAGAACAGGATGGCCTTGATGGGGAGCAGGGCGGTCATGACCAGCGCGAAGAGCCAGGCGTCCGCGTCGGGCAGGCCGCCGATGCCGATCTGCAGGAAGAAGCCCACCAGGAAGAACTCCTTGATGCTCCACAGGGACTTCGACAACTCGCCCGCCCGCGGGTGCTTCGCCAGCATGGCGCCGAACACCAGGGCCCCCAGCTCTGAACTCAGCCCCACCAGTTCAAAGCCGAAGCCGCCCACCACCACGGCCAGCATCAGGCCGAACAGCACCAGCAGGTCCTCGTGACCGCTGGCATCCAGCAGTTTGTAAAGCAACGGGCGCAGCAGCGGCAGGCCCAGGGCGAGCAGCGCCCAGGGCGAGGGCGCGCTGCCGACGGTCACGCTCATCACCACCAGCGCGAACACGTCCTGCATCACCAGGATGCCGATGGCCACCCGGCCGTGGAAAGCGCGCAGCTCGCGCTTGCCTTCCAGCACCTTGGCCGCCAGCACCGTGCTGGAGAACGAGAGCGCGATGGCCAGCAGCATGGCGTTAAACACAGGGATGCCGAGCAGCAGCAGGAAGGCCGGGGTGAAGAGCACGATGGACAGGAGGAAGTGCAGCAGGCTGCCGCCCAGCACCTCGGGTTTGCCCATGGCGCGCACGTTCAGCTTCAAGCCCACGGTGAACAGCAACAGCAGCACGCCCAGGTGGGACACATGCTGCAGCACTTCGCCGCTGGTGGCCGGCATGCCGATCTCGTCCGAGATGGCGGCGATGATGAATCCGGCGGCCAGATAGCCCACCAGAGGGGGCAGGCTGATCATGCGCACCAGCAGGCCCAGGCTGAAGGCAAATCCGATCCAGACGGCTTCAAGCATGTGGGTCTTCCTTGTGCACGTGGCGGATGGCGTCAGTGCGCGCCTGCGCGATCAGGCGCTTGATCTGCTGCGGCTCGCGCGCCGGTGTGCCAGCGCTGCCGGTGGCCAGCAGTGCCGGGATGTCGATGGCGCTGGCGGCGACATGAGCGCGGCGCAGATAGTCGGCCTGGGGATACGCGCGTTCCTCGAAGCCGGTGCGGCCGCGGGCATCGGCCTCGCAGGCCAGCAGGAACTGCTCCAGTTGGTGTGGGCGGCGGAAGGCGTCGAGTGCTTCCAGCACCTCCAGCACGGTGTCGGGGCGCAGCTGCAGGGCGCGATGGCAATGGGTGTGGTACTGGCTGACCAGCCGGCCCAGGGCCGTGAAGCGGGTGGGCACGCGCAGTCGCTCGCCCACGCCCTGCACCAGGGCCACGCCGCGGGTCTCGTGGCCGTGATGACTGGGCCAGTACTGCGGCGCCGTGGTGCCCTTGCCAAGATCGTGCACCAGCGCGGCGTAGCGCACTTCGGGAGCGCTGGACAGCCGGGCCGCCTGCTGCAGACACAGCAGCACATGCACGCCGGTGTCGATCTCGGGGTGATGCTGCTCCGGCTGCGGCACGCCGAACAGGGCGTCCACTTCGGGCAGGATCACGCGCAGAGCCCCGCAGTCGCGCAGCACCTGGAAGAACACCTCGGGCGCCGCCTCGCCCAGCGCCTTCTCCATTTCCTGCCACACGCGCTCGGGCACCAGATGGCTCAACTCGCCACTCTCGCTCAACTGCCGCATCAGCTGCAGGGTCTCGGGGGCCACACGAAAGCCCAGCGGCGCGAAGCGGGCGGCGAAGCGGGCGACGCGCAGCACCCGCAGAGGGTCCTCGACGAAGGCGGGAGAGACATGCCTCAGCAGGCGCGCCTCGATGTCGCGCACCCCGCCCCAGGGGTCGACGAGGCTGCCGTCCTCATGGCGGGCGATGGCATTGAGGGTGAGGTCGCGCCGCTGCAAGTCCTGCTCCAGCGTCACGTCCGGGCTGGCATTGAACACGAAGCCCTTGTAGCCGTGGCCGTGCTTGCGTTCGGTGCGGGCAAGCGCGTACTCCTCCTTGCTGTGCGGATGCAGGAACACGGGGAAGTCGCGACCCACCGGGCGATAGCCCAGGGCCTGCAGCTGCTGCGGCGTGGCGCCCGTCACGACCCAGTCACGGTCGGATGTTGGCAGCCCGAGCAGGGCGTCGCGGACAGCGCCGCCAACTAGGTGGATCTTCATGGGAATGGAACTCGCAGGAACGACGGGGCCAGTGTAACCCGTGGTCTCAGACGCTGAACAGCTGGTGGTCTTCCAGGCGCATCAGGCTCAGCTCGCGCCCCCAGACACAGCCGGTGTCCATGCCGTAGACATGCGCGCGATTTGTCTTGCCTTCCAGCGCCGCCCAGTGGCCGAAGAGGATATTGGTCGCGGGGGTGAGCGTCTCGAACTCGAACCAGGGGCGGAAGCCTTCCGGGGCGGCCGTCAGCCCTTCCTTGACCTGCAGATTGAGGTTGCCGCGCTCGTCGCAGAAGCGCATGCGGGTGAGGTAATT
>JALREE010000111.1 GCA_023256835.1 Pseudomonadales bacterium
CCGACACCATCGTGGCGCGCATGACCTCGCGTGACACCCGGCTCGAACGCGACGGTTTCGTCTTCAACATCGATCCGTCCGGTGAAGGGCTCTACGGCTACATGATGCGCATCAACCTAGGTGGCTCCATGACCGATGGCACCATCCTGCCCGAGCGTCAGTTCAACCTGCAGTGGGATGGCTCGTGGGATGCGGAAACCAGCGAAGTGGAAGGCGGCTGGTCGGCCGAGATCTTCGTGCCCTGGTCCATGGTGGCCCTGCCCCAGGTGCCGGGCGAAGTGCGTCGCATCGGCATCTACACCGAGCGGCAGATCGGCTCTTCGGGGGAGACCTGGTCCTTCCCGCCGCTGCCCGAGACGGTGAACGAATTCCTCTCCGCCTTCCACAAGGTGGAGCTGAGCGGGGTGGACCCGCGCACGCAGATCACCTATTACCCCTATGTCTCCACCACCTACGACGGCATCAAGGAAGAGACCAAGGCTCGCGCCGGTGCCGAAGTGTTCTGGCGTCCGAGTTCGAACATGCAGGTGTCCGCCACGCTGAACCCGGACTTCGGCAACGTCGAATCCGATGACGTGGTGGTGAACCTGACAGCCTTCGAAGTGTTCTTCCCGGAGAAGCGCTCGTTCTTCCTGGAGGGCCAGGACATCTTCAACACCACGCCGCGCTCGCAAGGGGCACGTGGCCCCGGTGGCCCGACGTCACTGCTGAACACCAGACGCATCGGCGGCCAGGCCATCTACCAGGTCCCGACCGGTGTGACTGCCTCTGCCACGGATCTGAGCCAGCCCACCGACCTGCTCGGCGCCATGAAGGTCACCGGGCAGAACGGCAGCTGGCGTTATGGCACGCTGCTGGCCTCTGAAGATGATTCCGAGATCGTCGGCCGCGATCGCCTCGGCAATCGTGTGAAGCTGGAGGCACAAGGTCGGGACTTCGCTGTGGCACGTCTGCTCTATGAAGACACCACGGGCGGAGGCCGTCGCGCCATTGGCTGGATGGGCACGGATGTGTCCCATGACCTGGTGGATGCCACCGTAAACGGCATCGATGTGCACTATTTCTCGGCCGACACCCGCTGGGTGGCAGACGGCCAGTTCCTGCACAGCGACGCCAATGGTGTGACCGGTGCCGGCGCCTTCGGCGACATCATCTATCAGCCGGTGCGCGGACGGCAGCACCGCGTGGCCCTGGCCTATCTGGACGACACGCTGAACATCAACGACGTGGGCTTCCTGAGCCGCAACGACAATATCCAGGCCGAATACAACTTCAACCTGAACGAGTCGAACATTCCCGGACTGCGCTCACGCAGCACCAGCTTCCAGATGATCAACCAGTGGAACACCACCGGCCAGCCGACGCGTCTGGGGCTGTTCGTCAACCGCAGCTACACCTTCCTGGACAACACCACGCTGCGCACCGGTCTGCGTTACTTCAACCCGCGCATCGACGATCGTCTGGGTCGCGGCAGCGGTGAGTTCCGCATGCCCGAGCGCTGGTCGGTGAACGTCGGCTTCAGCAGTGATCCGGGCCGTCCGCTGTCCTGGAACGCGAACGTCAGCTTCGACCAGGAAGACATCGGGCCCAAGTCCGTCGTCTACACCGCCGGCTTCAGCTATCGGCCGGTGGACACGTTCTCCATGGGGCTGGATCTGGACTACAACGATCGGGAAGCACTGCTGGTCTACAAGGGCGGCGGCCGTTACACCAGCTTCGAGGCCACGCAGTGGGCGCCCAAATTCACCATGGACTACTTCATCAGCGCGAAGCAGCAGCTGCGTTTCAGCATGCAGTGGACAGGTCTGAAGGCGCACGAGGACCGTTACTGGCAGGTGAGCCCGCGCAAGCTGGACACTCTGAAGGCGATCCCCAAGCCGAACCTGCTGAACGAGGACTTCATCATCAGCCGCATGACCTTTCAGGCCCGTTATCGCTGGGAGATCGCGCCGCTGTCCGACCTCTTCGTGGTCTACACCCGCGGCGCCAACCTGCCGGGCACGATGTACGACGATTTCGGCGGTCTGCTGACCGAAGCCTGGAACGAGCCCATCGTCGATACGCTGGTGCTCAAGCTGCGTTACCGCCTCGGGTCGTGATTGCTGCTCGTTGGAGCTTGCTTGCAAGCGAACGGTTCGCTTGCAAGCAAGCTCCAACGAGGGATCAGAAGCGCATGTTCACGCTGCTGTAGATGTAGCGTCCGCTTTCGCCGATGGGCGACAGCACGTCATGCGGCAGATTGCCGAAGAAGTTGATGTCGGCAATGGAAAGGTCCGCGTAATTGTCGAAGACATTGTTCACGCCCAGGGTGAAGGTCACGCCCGGGTGAATCAGATAGCTGCCCTCGATGTCCACGCCCGTCTCCGCGCCATAGCGCTGACGCGGCTCGAAGCCGCCGCCGAAATTGAACACCCGTACCACACTGCCGAAATAGTGGATGCGATTGACCAGCGTCAGACGGTCACGCGTCCAGGTGGTCAGCAGGCTGGATTTCTGGCGCGGGGCCGATTCCTCGATGGTGTTGATCTCTTCCGCGCCGATCAGGGCGAAGCTGCTGTCCAGTGCGCGCAGTTGCGCCGGGGTGGCGGTGATGCGCTCGATCTCGGTCTTCGCATAGCTGTAGCCGAAGGTCACATTGAGGTCGCCGTCGAACAGTGGCGCCTCGTGCGTCACGATCAGGTCGATGCCGCGTGTCTGCGTGTCGATGGCATTGGTGAAGAAGCGCACGGACTCGATGCCGGCGCCGCCGGGCTGAGCCTGCACGAAGTTCACCAGCGGTGCCCCGAACAGGCGGTCGGACAGAGTGATGCGGTCGTCCACGTCGATCTGGAAGGCGTCCAGCGTCACCGTCACGCTGCTGCTCGGCTGCGCGGTCAGGCCGATGCTCTGGTTGATCGCGGTTTCCGGCTTGAGTGCTGCGGCGCCCAGGGACAGTGCGATTGGATTGGCCACCGGCAGCGTCACGGTGTTCACCAGGCTGCGATTGTCACCGAAGTTGGTGCTGCGGTCGGAGAAGCCGATCTGGCTCAGGGCCGGCGCGCGCAGGCTGTTGGAGAGCGCGCCGCGCAGGCCGTAGCCCTCGGCCAGTTCGAAGTAGACGGCCGCCTTGCCGCTGAGCTCGTCGCCGAAGTCCGAGTAGTGTTCCCAGCGCGCGGCCGTGTCCAGCAGCAGGCGGTCCGTCACCTGATCCGAGGCACTCACGTACAGACTGAACACCTCGCGGGCCTCGCGGGCCTCGTCGGCCGGGGTCAGGCCGATGGCGCCCTGGGCGCCGATGTCACCGCTGAACGGGCCGGCCATCCAGGAGGCGTCATCCCCCGCTCGCGTGCGGAATTTCTCCTTGCGGTATTCCGCGCCGGCCGCCACGTGCACTGTGCCGAGCGCCGTGTCATAGGGCGTGGCGCGCTGCACGTCGGCATTCACCGTCAACTGATCCAGCAGGTACTCGCCGGAGTCGAAGCGTGTGGGGCTGGCGGCACCATAGGACGCATTCAAGGAATTCTTCGCGCCGTAGGCGAAGCGGTTGCCACCCACGGTGGCACTGGTGTCGGTGGTCCACTCGCCCAGGCGGCTGCTCAGGCCCACGGTCAGGCCATGGTCGCGGTTCTCGCCCAGGGTGATGGGACGATAACCCTGGGGGTACACGGCCGGCACATTGCGCGACTCGTCGGGGTAGCGGAAGAAGGTGGCGCCCTCGGTGTCGCGGCTGCCCAGGGTGCCGAAGGCGTAGAGGATGTTCGCCCCGAGCGGCTTCTCGCCGTTGAACCACAGATTGGTGTCGCGCACCTGCGGATCGCCCTTGGCATAGTTGCGCTTGCCCTTGAGCGCCAGGTTCGCCGGGGTGGCCGGGTAGAAGAACGGGATGGTGTCGAAGCCGGCGCGATCGGTGGCATTGCGGCGCTTCACGTCGAAACCGGCATTCAGGAAGCCGCCGCCGCCCAGGCTCAGGCCGGCCTTGCCGTCCAGAGTCAGTGTCTGCCCGTCGGTGATCTTCTCGTCGATGGCATCGAAGTCAGTGACATGGGCGCCATAGCCGACATTGAACTGCGGCCGCACGCTCTCGCCGTCGAGGATCAGGTTGACCACCCCGCCGATGGCGTCGGAGCCGTATTGCGCCCCGGCGCCGTCACGCAGCACTTCCACGTGGTGCACGGCATTGAGCGGCAGGGTGTTGAAGTCCACGGCCGCCGTGCCGCGTCCGATCTTGGTCTCGCTGTTCACCACCGCCGAGGTGTGGCGACGCTTGCCGTTGACCAGCACCAGCATCTGATCCGGGCTCAGGCCGCGCAACTGGCCGGCCCGCACGTGGTCGGAAGTGCCGGAGTTGGACTGGCGCAGGAAGTTGAACGACGGCACCAGAGTCGCCAGGGCCTCGCCCAGCTCGCCCGCCAGGGCGCCGGACTCACGCACGTCCTCGGCGTCGAAGGTGTCGACCGGAACCGGCGATTCCAGAATGGAGCGCTCCAGGCTGCGGCTGCCAGTCACCACGATGGTGTCGATGGCCTCCTGCGCGGCAGGCTGGGCCTGCGCTGCGCCGCCCAGGAGCAGGCCGGAAGCGGCGATGCCCAGGCAAAGAGTGTTGCGGCGAAAGGGAAGCAGTGTCTTGCACATGAGTTGAATCTCGCGAATGGGGTGGGTGGATGAGTCAGGGTCTGGCAGCACGCTCCAGCACGTGCTCGGCAATCCGGCGGGCCTCGTCGGGCGCCAGGGTGTCCTGCGCCGCCACGGTTCTGGCGCAGGCGATGGTCGCGTGCAGCTGACGCACGAAGCGGCGGCAATAGCCGCACATGAGCAGATGCATGCCGTAGCCCAGCGATTGCTTCCAGGTCAGTTCGCCATCGAGGTGTTCGCTGGCATGCGCCGCGATGTCCCTGCATTTCAGCATGAGCCTGTCTCCTGATAGCGATTGATGACCTGCATGAGCGTCAAGCGCGCACGATGCAGCAGAACCCGCACATTGGAGTTGCTCAGCTGCAGAATGTTACAGATATCCTGCAGGTCCATCTGCTGCAGATCGCGCAGCGTGAACACCGCGCGCTGATCGGCGCTCAGACGTTCCAGGGTGCTGTCGATACAGTGCTGCAGCTGCGTGTTCTCGAGCAGTGCCAGAGGCGAGTCGACATGCCAGTCGGCGGTGATACCGGGCCCCCCGCCGTGTGAAGGCGGCGTGATCGCCCCGACGCAGGGCGTCGATGTCCATTGCATCCGCATCATTGTGTAACATGCCGGTGATCCATCCGTCCTGTTGCCAGGTAAACAACACACACTTCCCCGTCTGCGGAGACCCTATGTTCACGCTCGCCATGGTACACGACACACTGGGCGCCGGTCTGCTCGGCGCCTGCCTGCTGGCCGCTCTGTTCGTCGCGCCGGCCACGGCCCGGGCGCAGCACTGGACTCTCTACAACGCGATGCTGACGGAGCACGTGGCGCCTGCTGAACGTGAGGGCGTCAGTTTCAACGCAGTGGACTATGCTGCCTGGGCCAGCGACCCGCGCTACCCGCAGGTGCTGGCTCAGGTCGAGAGCTTCCCGCTGGCAACGCTGCAGACCACCGCCGACAAGGTGGCCTTCTACAGCAATGTCTACAACCTCTACGCCATCCGCATGGTGATCGAGCATCTGCCACTGGAAAGCATCCGCGATGCCGGTTCGCTGTTCTCGCCCGTGTGGAAGAAGCCCGTCGGCATGCTGGGGGGCAGGATGGTCACGCTCGATGAAATCGAGCACCAGATCCTGCGCCCGCTGGGGGAAGCGCGCATACACTTCGCGATTGTGTGCGCGTCGCTGAGCTGTCCGGATCTGCGCCGCGAGGCCTTCACGGCAGCGCAGCTGGATGCGCAGCTGGAAGATCAGACCCGGCGCTTTCTCGAGAACGCCAGCAAGGGCCTGCGTGTCGAGGGCTCGCAGGTGCAGGTGTCCCAGATATTCGACTGGTTCGAGGAAGACTTCGACAGTGCCGGCGGCGTCGAGGTCTTCGTGCGCCGCTATCGCGAACTGCCGTCGCAGGTCCGTCTGCGCGCTGCGATCCCTTACGATTGGAATCTCAACGCGCAGTGATCGCCTCTCAGAGGCTGGCGGCCGCTTCCAGCACCAGGCTGAAATCCGGCCGCAGCTTGTAATCTTCTTCCGCCAGCTTGGCGCGAATCACGCCCTGGGCATCCAGCACGAAGATGCCGGGATACGGAATGCCATAGGCGCGTTCGCCCGGGCTGTATTGCGTGTTGAGAATGCCCATGGCCTTGACGTGCGTGTTGCCCGCGTCGTGCAAGAGGGGAAACGTGGCGCCATATTCCTCCTCCGCTTCCTTGAGCGTGGCCACCGGGTCGTAGGTCATGGCGGCGACCTTGAAGCCCAGGGCGGCGAACTCGGCCTCACGTTCCACCAGACGCTCCAGTTGCGCGATGCAGTAGGGACACCAGTCGAAGGAGCGGCTCAGCACCAGCACGAGGCCTTTCTCTCCCGTGAGATCGGCCAGTGTGTGGCGCTGGCCATTCTGGTCGACCGCGTCGATCGGAGGCAGGGAGCTGCCCACGGCAAGCGTGGGAGCCCACACGAATTCCTGGGCCTGAGCCGTCAAGGTCAGGGGCAGGGCGAGCAGCAACAGGGTGAGCAGGGCGGGCAGACGGGCAGGGATTCGATTCATGTCAGGCTCCAGGGCTATTGTTCTTCAGGGAGGTGCGGGGAGATACTGCAAAGGGACCGCCACGGCGCGATGATGTTACAGGCGGCCGCAAAAGACCAGACGCGCCCAGGGAGGCAACATGATTCTGGAAAGCATAATGACCCGCCCCGTGGTCACGGTGGAACTCGATGACAGCCTGCGCGCCATCAAGGAATTGCTCGACGTGGCGCCGTTTCATCACCTGCTCGTGCAGGAGGACGGCATTCTCTACGGCGTGATTACCGACCGGGACCTCTACAAGGCCCTGAGCCCCAATCTGGGCACGCCGCTGGAGTCGCCGCGCGACACGGCCACCCTGAACAAGCGGGCGCACCAGATCATGACGCGCAAGCCCTGGACGCTGTCGCGCAGCGCCGATGTGTTCGAAGCCATCCACCTGTTCAATCATCGCGGCATTGCCTGCATTCCCATCGTCGATGCCGACAACCGCATCGAGGGCATCGTCACCACGCGTGACATCTTCCGCCTGCTGGAAGCCAATCGACACCGCTTCAACAACGCCACCAACACGCCCGCAGGGGCAGGAGACAGCACCCCATGATCTTTCGTCAGCTCTATGACGCGCCCTCGTCCACCTACACGTATCTGCTGGCCGACAAGTACAGCCACGAGGCCATCCTGATCGATCCGGTGTTCGAACAGGCTCAGCGCGATCTGGCGCTGCTGCGCGAGCTCGGCCTGCACTTGAAGCTCGTGGTGGACACCCACGCCCATGCCGACCACATCACGGCCGCCTGGCTGCTGAAGCAGAAAACCGGTTGCCAGATCGCGCTCTCGGCCAGCGCCGGCGCGGTGAATGTTGACCTGCCCCTGCATCACGGCCAGCACTTCGGTGTGCATGGCATCATCCTGGAGGCGCGCGCCACGCCGGGTCACACCAATGGCTGCACCAGCTTCGTGCTGGCCGATCAAAGCATGGTGTTCACCGGCGATGCGCTGCTGATTCGCGGCTGTGGTCGCAGCGATTTCCAGCAGGGGGACCCGGCGCGTCTCTATCACTCCATCACCGAGCAGCTGTTCTCTCTTCCTGACACTTGTGCGGTGTATCCGGCGCACGACTACAACGGTCGCACGCGCTCCTCGGTGGGAGAGGAGAAGCGCTTCAATCCCCGCGTGGGCGGCGGCGCCAACGAGAAGGACTTCGTGCACTACATGAAGGCGATGCAGCTGCCGCACCCGAAGAAGATCGACGAGGCCCTGCCCAACAATCTGCGCAGCGGCATGCCCGAGAGCGGACGTCTGCCGCAGGAGCCGGACTGGGCCGATCTGCATGTCAGCTTCGCCGGCATACCAGAGGTGGAACCGGAATGGGTGGTGCAGAATCAGCCCTCGGTCACCATCCTCGATGTGCGCGAGGCCGACGAGCATGGCGAGCCGGTCATCGGCCTGCACAATGCGCTGGCGATTCCGCTGAGCGAGCTGCGCGAGCGCGTGAGTGAGGTGCCGAAGGACAAGCCGGTGGTGACGCTGTGCCGCTCAGGCCGACGCTCGTCCCTGGCGATTTCCATCTTGAAGTCGGCTGGACACGAGCGCGTGGCGAACATCCACGGCGGCATTCTGCACTGGCACGATCAGTGAGACTTGCCTGCGCGTGAATGGCGTTCGGTGAGCAGGTAGCTGACCAGCCCGAGCACGATGATGACAGCCGCCGCGCGGGCCTCCAGCGGACGGTCGACCGTGATGAAGCCCAGCGTCCACAGCATGATGGCACTGTAGATGAGCGGGGGCAGGGGATAGGCCCAGGTGCGGTAGGCCGCCACGCCGGGCTGCCGGCCTTCGCCGTGGCGGGCGCGCAGCACGAAGATGCCCAGCACCGTGGCCAGTGAGCTCAGGCCCAGGATGAAGCCGGAGAACACCAGCACCGATTCGAAGGTCGAGGTAAGAATGAACAGCGCCGCCAGCGCACCCTGGGTGTAGACGGCGCGGCGCGGCACGCCTCCCGCGTTCTTCACCGCCAGCAGGCGAAACAGTCGGAAGTCCTCGCCCATGACCTGCAGCACGCGTGGCCCCGCCATCAGCATGGCGCTCACCGTCGAGATCAGCAGCAAGGACAGCATCCCGCCCATCAGCATCGCGCCCAGCGCGCCAAAGGTGTTCTCGGCCACGATCACGCCGGCTTCCACCTTGCCGGCCAGCAGGTCCATTGGCACGGCGTAGAGGAAGGTCGCATTGAGCGCCAGGTAGAGCACGATGACGATGGCCGTGCCGCCGATCAGCACCAGCGGCACCGAGCGTGCCGGATTCTCGATCTCCCCGGTGATGTAGGTCGCGGCATTCCAGCCGGTGTAGGCATAGTTCACGTAGATCAGCGACACGGCGAAGGCACTGGAGAGCAG
>JALREE010000129.1 GCA_023256835.1 Pseudomonadales bacterium
GGCAAGGGTGCCCAGGAGTATTGAGATGCACGTCGAACAGCTGCAAGACGGCGACCACCCCTTCGCGGTGATGGTGCAGCACGCGGCCGGGCATGCCCCCGTCGTGCTCTTCGCGGCCGGGGCCGGCGGCCTGCCGGAGCGCTACCACACGCTGTTGCAGACGCTCGCGGATGCCGGCTGCAGCGTGCTGGCCCCGCACTTCGAGCGGCTCGCGACGCCGTTCCCGACACAGCAGGAATTGCTGCTGCGCGCCCGGCGTCTCGCCCTGGCCCTGGACGCCTTCGTGACGCCGGGCGCGCCCATTGCCGGAGTGGGGCATTCCATCGGCGCGTCCACCCTGCTGGCCATGAGTGGTGCCGCGCTGTGGCTCGGCCCGGGCGCGCGGGTGCCGATACCCCACGACCCGCGTCTCGGCTTGCTTTGCCTGGTGACGGCGCCGCTGGGCTTCTTTCAGGCTCCCGAGGCGCTGACGCAGGTGCGGGTGCCGCTGCAGGTCTGGGCGGGCGGCCAGGACACCATCACCGTGGCGTCCCAGGCGCAGTGGCTGGCGCAGACCTTGCCGGCGTCCGTGACGGTGGACCTGTGTGTTGTGGCGGACGCCGGCCATCTCTCCTTCATGGATTCGCCCCCGCCGCACGCGGTGGAGACAGTGACCGACAAGGTGGGCTTCCTGCGGGAGTTTGCGGGCGAGGTTTGCGGCTTCGTGATGCAGCCGCGCGGGCCGGGGATCGGGTAGTCGGCGACAGGCCTCAGTCCTTCGTGTCGATCTGGGCCACCCGCCCCAGCAGAGAGATCAGCAGTGCCGTGTCGGCCTCGCCCAGGTGGGCGATGAAGTCAGACTGGGCCTCGCGCCACAGGGGCAGCAGCGTCTGCAGAGCCTCATGACCGGCCGGTGTCAGGGTGACCTGGCGCGCGCGCACCGAGCCTTCCCCGCTCAGCTCGATCAGCCCCTGTGTCTGCAGCAGCTGCAGATTGCGGCTCATGGAGCTGCGATCCATGCCCATCTTCTGTGCCAGCTCGGTGATGGAGATTCCCCCCGCCACGCTCAGCACGAACAGCACGCTGAACTGGGGCGCGTGGGCCCCGCCGTCCTTCATGATGGCGTCGTACTGCCGGCTTACTGCCCGCGCCGCGCGGCGCAGGTAGAACAGATTGCAGGGGCTGTCGGCCGGCGTGAAGTCGGGGGCAAGAGCGGCGTAAGGCGTGGTTGTCGTCATGGTCGGCACATTCCTGTGGGGCGAAGCAGGTTCGGGCACGGTAACAAATCGGCACACATCGTGTATATACACGCATCGTGACTCTGTGTAGCGTTCAGGCCAACAATAACTCAGAGCTGTCCTGGAGTCCCATGCTGCGACCTGCCCCGTTTCGTCTCGCCACCGCCTTTCTTCTTGCCACCGCCATTTCCACCACGCTCGCCCAGACCCCGGAAACCGATTCCACTGTCACCTACGGCGCCGATTTCTTCCAGGGCTCCGGGGCGCTGACGGTCAACGACATGCTCGACCGCGTGCCGGGCATCGAGATGATCCTGCAGGCCAGCACCATCTCGTCCGTCTCCAGCGATGGCAATCGCGGCCTGGGGGCCACCTCGCAGATCCTGATCGATGGCAAGCGCATGGCCGGCAAGGCCAACGAGGCGCGCAGTCAGCTGGCCCGCATTCCGGCCGACCAGGTGGCGCGCATCGAGATCATCCGCGGTTCGTCCAGCAACCTCGACGTGCAGAACAGCAACCAGATCGTCAACATCGTGCTGCTCGAGGCCTTGCCCACCAGCACCCTGGCCAGCGAGATCAACGTGACGCAATACAGCGACAGCACGCTCAACCCCGGCGGTTCGCTCTCGCTCAGCGGCCAGCGCGGCCAGCTCAACTACCTGTTCAGCGGTCAGGTGGTGAGTGCCTACGAGCATCAGGAGAGTTTCGAGACCAGCATCCTGGGTGACTTCTCCCCCAACGAGACCATCGACGCCGACCGCTACCGCGACCAGACCAATTACACCTTCAACACCACTTTGGGTTATGCCCTGACGCCGAACGACAGCGTGACCTTCAACGCGCTCTACAGCGAGCAGGACCCGCCCGTGAAGCTGCAGCGCACCTATGTGAATCAGCGCACCACACCGCAAAGCACCTTCATCGAGCGCGAGACGATTCCTGCCACGGCGACCAACTGGGAAGTGGGCGGCGACTACGAGCATCGCTACGCCAATGGCAGTCGCCTGAAGGGGCTGTTCATCGTCAACGAGCGCGACAATCAGTCCACGCGTGAACGCTACCGTGCCACGTCGCCCACGGACGCCGGCGTGAAGAATCTGTTCCTCGACACCAGCAGTGTGTACCAGGAAAAGATCGTGCGTGGCTCCTATACCTTCGAGGTGGCCGACGGCCAGGGCCTCGAGCTGGGCGTGGAGCGCGCGCTGACCACCCAGGATTCGGGCCTGCGCCAGGGCGTGCGCACGGCAGCGGCGGGCGTGCCGGAGTACGGCGGCCTCACGCCGGTGGTGCTGCCCAATGCCTTCTCCACGGTGG
>JALREE010000175.1 GCA_023256835.1 Pseudomonadales bacterium
TCCAGAACGAGCCGACTGGCGCCGTGCCTCCGCTGCCGCGCTGGAAGGCGAACCTCAGCCTGGGCTGGCTCTCTGGTCAGCACAGCGCGAACATGACAGTGCGTTACCTGCACGACATGGTGTTTGATGCGAACCCGTTCAGCTATCAGGCCCGTTTGCCGTTCAGCAACTACCGCACTGTAGACACGCTGCGCGCCTTCACCACCGTGGATGCGTCCTACAACTTCAGCCAGTTCGAAGCACTGGGTGGCGAGCTTGCCTTCACCTTGGGTGCCCGCAACCTGTTCGACCGTCTGCCCCAGAAAGTACCGATGCTGGGCGGCATGGAATCGATCATGTACGACCCGACTGGCCGTCTGCTGTACGCCCGCGTGACTTACGAGATGTAAGACACGTCTGACTGAGTCAGTCTGACTGAGTTGGAAAAACGCGAGGGGTGGTTCCGCAAGGAGCCACCCCTCTTTCTTTTGGAGGAGCAACGCAACATGCAAGGGTTGGGATTGCCTGACACGCCGCTGCAGCACTGCTGCGGCGTTGTCCGGAGGCCGTACAGCCTTGAACCTGTGCTAGTATCCGGGCTTTTTGAAGTTCCCGGGTATTGCATCGTGACGCACAACAAGAAGAACTCCCTGGCGGGGCGCTGTGTCCTGCCGCTGGCCGGCGTGGCCGCCCTGTTCCTGACTCCCCTGACTCTCCTGGCCCAGACCGCCGAGGCCCCTCCGGCCGAGCTGCCGCGCTTCGACCACGCGGCCGCTGACATCCGTCTCGATGGCGTGCCTGACGAGGCCGTGTGGCAGCAGGTCGCCCCCTTTGACGGCATGCGCGTGATCCGCCCTGACACCCTGGCCACGCCCACCCTGCAGACCCTGACGCGCTTCTTCTACACCGAGCGCGGCCTCTACGTGGCCGTGCACAATCAGCAGGCGCCCGACACGCTGATTGCCCGGATGAGTTCCCGCGATCAGGACCTCGAACGTGACGCCTTCGTGCTCGGGCTCGACCCCTCAAGCAGTGGACTTTACGGCTATCTGCTGCAGATCAATCTGGGCGATACCCTCAACGATGGCACCATCCTGCCTGAGCGGCAGATCAACCTGCAGTGGGACGGCCCGTGGAACGCCCGCACGGCGGCCACCGCCGATGGCTGGACCGCCGAGATCTTCGTGCCCTGGTCCATGATGAGTCTGCCCTCGGCGGGAGACGTGCGCACCCTGGGGATCTACGCCGAGCGTCGCATTGCCCAGAGCAACGAGACCTGGTCCATGCCTGCACTGCCCGATACCTCGCCGGGCTTTCTGTCGGCCTTCACCCGGGTGAGCGTGCGGGACATCGCGCCGCGCCAGCAGCTGACCTGGTACCCTTTCATCGCCAGCAATTTTGACAACGGCAGTAACACGCGGGACAGCCGCGTGGGCACGGATGTCTACTGGCGTCCGTCCTCGAATCTGCAGCTGGCCGCCACCTTGAATCCGGATTTCGGCTCGGTGGAATCGGACGATGTGATCGTCAACCTCGACGCCTTCGAGACCTATTACGCCGAGAAGCGTGCCTTCTTCCTGGAAGGGCAGGAGATCTTCATCACCTCGCCACGTGCCGGGGATGACGGCGGCCCGAGCAATGCCGGCCCGCGCGGCTCGGGCGCGCGCGGCCAGCCCACCACCATGCTCAACACCCGCCGCATCGGCGCCACGCCGGACTATCAGCTGCCCGCCGGCTTCACGGCCAGCGAAGTGGATCTGGGTCGTCCAGCCGATCTGCTGGGCGCGGTCAAGCTGACCGGTCAGTCCGGCAATCTGCGCTATGGCACCTTCCTGGCAGCCGAGGATGACAGCGTGCTGCGCGGTCGCGATGCGCTGGGCAATGCCGCGCGGGTGCAGGCCGAGGGGCGCGAGTTCCTGGTGGGGCGTCTGCTTTACGAGGACACCTCGGGCGGCGGACGACGCGCCATCGGCTGGATGAACACACAGCTGCAGTCCGATGTGGCGGACGCCTCGGTCAACGGCATCGATCTGCATTATTTCTCGGCCGACACGCGCTGGCTCTTCGACGGCCAGCTGCTGCACAGCGATGTGGCGGGCACCACGGGCAAGGGCATGTTCTTCGACGCCAGCTATCAGCCCGATCGCGGGCGTCAGCACCGCATCGGCGCAGAGTATCTCGACGAAGATCTGGACATCGACGACTTCGGCTTCTGGCGCCGCAATGACAGCATCGGCGTGGAATATCAGTACAAGGTCACCGAGTCGGACCTGCCGAACCTGCGCAGCCGCACGCGCAGCGGCATCCTGCGCTACTACTGGAACGCGAAGGGTGAGGGCATTCGCGCCGGCATCTACACCGATCAGGACTGGGTATTCAACAACAACCACAGTCTCGGCCTGAGCATGAACTATTTCCCGCGCCGCGTGGACGACGAACTGAGCCGCGGCAATGGCACCTTCAAGATTCCGGAGCGCTGGGACGGCCGGTTGAGCTGGACGAGCGACCGCGCGCGCGCCGTGAGCCTGCGCGGGGCCATGAACCTGCAGCAGGAATTCCTGGGCGTGCGCCGGCTCACGGCGTCGGTGGGCGTGGTGTGGCGGCCGGCGGATCGTTTCTCGTTCCAGCTGGACGTGGATCGCGTGGATCGCGAGGGCTGGCTGGTCAATCGTGGTGGCGGGCGCATCAATTCCTACGAGACGAAGGAGTGGGCGCCGAAGCTGGCCATGGAGTATTTCCTGACGGCAAAGCAGCAGTTCCGGGTGTCGATGCAGTGGGCGGGCATCGATGCGAACGCCGACGAGTTCTACCGCATCCGCACGGCTCGACTGGACACCATGGAGCAGATCCTGCCGCCGGCGGGGCCGAGTCAGGACTTCATCATCAGCCGCCTGAGTTTCCAGGCGCGCTATCGCTGGGAGATCGCGCCGCTCTCCGACCTGTTCTTGGTCTACACGCGGGGCAGCAATCTGCCGCGCAGCTTCGAGGGCGACACGCGGGATCTGTTCGAGACGGCCTGGACCGACAAGATCATCGACACGTGGGCGATCAAGTTGCGGTATCGAATCGACGGCTGATAGTGGAATCCGGGCGTAGGAGCCTGCTTGCAGGCGAACCAAATGCTCGTCCCGGCCGCGTGGCGCCGTCAGCGCCCCGTGGCCTCGCCCTGTGCCAGCGAACAGCGTCACTCCGCCCCGGAAAGAGAGAGTGGGCCAAGTGGCTGTGTGGACTTTCCCCCGGCTCTTCACTAGGCTTGCCTGCAGTTCAGAAATCACCCCCCTCAGGAGACGATCATGCGCCTTTCCGCCACCCTTCTGCTGTGTCTGGCCACCCTTGCCAGTGCCCCCGCCGTGCTGGCGCAGGACCACGCCACCGTGCCCGATCCGGAAGAGTTCAACACCCCGATTCCCCTCTACACCACCGCCCTCGGCGATCACAGCTACCCGATCTCCACGCGCAATCCGCAGGCCCAGGCGTTTTTCGACCAGGGCTTCCAGATGATGTACGCCTTCACCAAGGTGGACGCCGCGCGCTCCTTCCGCGAGGCGCAGAAGCTGGATCCGGACTGCGCGATCTGTTACTGGGGCGAGGCCTGGGCCTGGGGCTCCTATCTGAACGGGCCGATGACGGCCGAAGAGTCGCCGCGTGCCTATGCCGCCATCCGCGAGGCGCTGCGCCGTCTGGATCAGGCCACGCCCAAGGAAGCCGATCTGATCATGGCCATGTCCAAGCGCTATGTGGCGAACTTCTCGGCCGAGCGCCGCATGGAACAGGAGCAGGCCTATGCCGATGCCATGGCGGAAGTGGCCGCGAAATACCCCGACGATCTGGACATCGTTACGCTCTACGGCGACGCCCTGTTCCTGCTTGAGCCGCGTCGCGGCACCCGGGACCTGGACGATCCGGATGTCATCCGTCTGCACAATGTGCTGACCAGCGTGCTGGATCGCGACATCACCCACGTGGGCGCCTGCCACCTCTACGTGCATGCCACCGAGTCCACGCCTGAGCCGGGCCTGGCCGAGGAGTGCGCGGAATTCCTGGGCAATGCCATCCCCGGGGCCAGCCACATCAATCACATGCCCAGCCACACCTGGAACGAGATCGGCCGCTGGAACGACTCCGTGCGCGCCAACATCCAGGCCTGGCATTCCGACCAGAAAGCGGCCATCGGCGAAGGCTTCGCCATTTACCCGATGCACAATCTGGCCATGCTGCTGTTCGCGGCCAGCATGGACGGGCAGGGCGCCATCGCCATCCAGGCCGCCAAGGACTACGACAAGCTGATGGACAGCTCGATCTACCACGTGCTGACCCTGGTGCGCTTCGGCCGTTTCGATGAAGTGGCAGCGGTCAGCAAGCGGCCGGAAAACAGTGATTTCGACGGCGGCTCGTGGGATTTCGCCCAGGGCTATGCGGCGCTGAAGATGGGCGACACGGGCACGGCGCGCGAGTACCTGGCTAAGCTGGACCAGCTGGCGGCCGACACCACTGACAACTACCGCTTCCATGACGGCAACAAACTGCTGGAGGTGCTGGTGGGCATCCTGGAGGGCGAGATCGCCTGGAGCACGGGCGACATGGCGAGTGCCATC
>JALREE010000248.1 GCA_023256835.1 Pseudomonadales bacterium
GCACCGTGAATGCCAAGCACCTTGTGCTGACGCACAACGAGGACGATTCCTTCGACTGGACCTTCGGCTTCCAGGGCAAGGTGCAGCACGCGGTGATCAAGCAGCGCACCGGCTTCGGCGACCGCGGCATCGAGGCAGACAACAACGAGTTCGCCTTCGACTCACTGCCCCGCTCCAAGCCCACGCTGGCCAACTTCACCTTCATCGGTCGCGGCACCGGCGGTCGTGGCATCGAGCTGCGTCGCGGCACGGGCGCCAACATCCACAACGTCGTGATCACCAACTTCGCGAATTACTGTCTGGATGTGAATGACACGGCCACGTTCACCAACGCCGGCACCTCGGCCACGGCGTTGAGCGGCAATCTGACCATGACTGGCAGCCGCCTCGATTGCACGACCACGTTCGCGACCTCCAGCACTGAGCCTTGGACCCTGGCAGACTGGTTCAATGGCCAGGCCCGCAACAGCCTCGGCACCGCTGATCTGACTGGCTTCGTCAACGGCCCGCAGATCAACGCCGTGGTGCCGACCACGTTCACCGACAGCTTCTTCGACAACGTCAGCCATATTGGCGCGGTCAAGGATCAGGCGAGTGACTGGACGGCCAAGTGGATCTTCCGCGACTGATCGAGCGGTGACATGAACCAGGACAAGGGGCGCCCACAGCGCCCCTTTTCTTTTGCGCCGGGAACTCTTGTTCCAGTTTTTTCTGACTTATTTCTGTCATTCATCGCCGTGAAATATTTCTGTCACGTTACAGCACTACACTGGCCCCGCAATCGAGACAATCACCCTGCTTACGGAACTACCTATGATGATAAAGCGCGCTCTTCCTGCGGCCATTGCCATGGCTCTGAGCTCCCAGACAGTCCTGGCACAGGACACCTCCGCCACACAGACAGAACCTCCCCAGATCGAGGAGATCTCCGTGGTGGGCCGCTTCGTGCCCGATGAGAAACGCAGCACGTCTGCGTTGTCGAATGTCCTCAGCAATGAGGAATTCTCACGCTCCGGTGACACCAATATCGCCGAGGGTCTCAAGCGCGTCGCAGGTCTGAGCCTGGTGGGCGGCAAGTTCGTCTACGTGCGTGGTCTGGGTGAACGCTATTCTTCCGCGCTGCTCAATGGATCGAGCATTCCCAGCCCGGAACCCTTGAATCGCGTCGTGCCTCTGGACCTGTTCCCGAATGCCATCATGGACAGCGTGGTGGTGCAGAAGACCTACTCCGCCCAGTTCCCCAGCGAGTTTGGCGGGGGCGTGCTGCAGATGCGCACCAAGCGCAGCAGCGATGAATTCTTCTTCAATCTGGCGAGCTCCGTCGGCATGACCGAAGGCACGGCCTTCACGAAAGGGGTGCAGGCCGCTGGCGGCAGCCGCGACTGGCTGGGCTATGACGACGGTTCGCGCGAGATGCCGCGACTGCTCAAGGACGCCACGGCGGATGGTCAGCGTCTGCAGCGCCGCAGTCCCTTCCTGAACACCGGCGGTTCGACGCCGGCGGAACTGCAGGCCATTGGGCAGAGCCTGAGTCAGGACTACGCCTTGAGCGAGAAGACGCTGCCGGCCGACATGGGCCTTACGGCGAGCCTCGGCAATTTCCACGACGTGGGCAGCGCACGCTTCAATTATCTGGCGGCCCTGGATTACAAGAACAGCTGGGACACTCACGAGATCGAGCGCAATTCCTACAAGGTCGGCGGCGTCGATGAACTGGTGCGCGAGAACGCCTTCACCTATTACGGCACCGAGAACAACGTCGATATCAGCGGCATACTCTCCACCGGGCTGGAGCTGAGCGAGAACCACACCATCAGCGCCACCAACATCATGCTGCGCCAGTCGGACGACATCGCCGGCGAGGAAGTCGGTTTCTTCGGCGACGAGCGCATCGACAGCAGCTTCACCCTGATCGAGTACATCCAGCGCGAGTTGTATTCCAATCAATTGCAAGGCGATCACTACTTTCCGGATGCCAACGAATTGAATGTGACGTGGCGCGTCAATCAGTCCACGGCCGACAGACTGGCACCGGACACTCGCGAGTACCGCTATGACAACGTGGATGACGAGTACGTCTTCAACCTGCGTTCCGACGGCAATGTGCGTCGCTTCAGCGAGCTGCATGACGACAACACCGACTACGGCCTGGACACCTCCATGGTGTTTTATGGACCGATGAGTTCCACCATCGTGATGACCGCCGGCTACAACAAGCAAGACAGCGAGCGCGACTACGAGATCCGTCGCTTCGCGTTCGTCGAGCAGGGCGACGTGGTCAGCCGCGAAGGCTTCCTGCTGCAGCCGCTGGAGCAGATCCTGGCCGCGCAGAACATCGGGCCGACCGAATTCGAACTGACCGAGACCACGCGTCCGACTGACACGTATGCTGCCACGCGGGAACTGGAATCCTGGTATCTGCAGGCTGATCTGAACTTCAATGATCGCTTTCAGCTGCTGGCGGGACTCCGTCAGGAAGATTACCTGCAGAATGTGCGCACCTTTGACCTGTTCCGCCCCGACAACTCCATCGAGGCCACACTGGCGTCGCGCGATCTGCTGCCGGGCATCACCGCCACCTATATCGCCGGCAATCACCAGTTCCGCCTTGGCTACAGCGAGACCACCTCGCGTCCGGACTTCCGCGAACTGTCTCCCGCCACCTTCACCAATCCGCTTACAGGCTATGAAGTGGTCGGCAATCCCAACCTTCGCGTGGCCAGCATCAAGAACTACGATCTGCGCTGGGAATGGTACTTCGCCTCCCTGGACAGTCTGTCCTTCGGCTTGTTCATGAAAGACTTCGACTCGCCCATCGAGTCAGTGGTGCAGCCTGGTGCCAACAGCGCGCGCAGCTATGTCAACGCCGAGTCTGCCGAGAACAAGGGAATCGAATTCGAGGCGCGCAAGCAGTTCGATTTCCTGGGCGAGCGCTGGGAGGATTTCTACATCTCCGGCAACGTCTCCTACATCACCTCGGACGTGACCATCGGAGTGACGGAGCAGAACATCCTGACCAACAGCTCACGTCCGTTGCAGGGGCAGTCCGACTGGCTCTTCAACGGCCAGTTCGGCTATGACAGCTTCGATGGTCTGACTGCCACCTTGCTCTACCACTACTTCGGCGAGCGCATCTACGAAGTGGGGATCCTGGGCGCGCCCGACCTGATCGAGGAGCCTCACGGCGAGCTGGATTTCGTGTTGAGCAAGGAGTTCAGCAACAACTGGAAGCTCAACATCAAGGCACAGAACCTGCTCGACCGACGCAAGGAAATCACCCAGGGCGGCCTGGTCGCCACGGGCTACAGCGAGGGGCGTTCAGCGAATCTGAAACTCGAGTACAGTTTCTAGCAAACCCCAGACGCCGTGCGGCCTGCAGCCCTTGCATGTCACACGGCTGTCACACAAAAGCGGTTCAATATACGCAACAAATGTGACAAGCCAATTGACGAAACGGTAGCATGAGACCATGAGCGATCCGACCATCCTGATAGTCGACGACGAACCCGCCATCCGCGACATGATCGGCATTACCCTCGATCTGGCCGGATTCAACAGTGTTTCCGCCGAGACTGCCCACGAGGCCCATGTCAGCATCGTGGACCGTCGCCCCGATCTGGTGCTGCTGGACTGGATGCTGCCAGGGGGCAGCGGCATCGAACTGGCGCGCCGCTTGAAGCGCGACGAACTGACAGCTTCCCTGCCGATCATCATGCTGACGGCCAAGACCAGCGAAGACAACAAGGTGCAGGGGCTGGACGTGGGCGTGGATGACTATGTCACCAAGCCCTTCTCGCCACGCGAGCTGGTAGCCCGCATCAAGGCCGTGCTGCGTCGTACCACGGGTGCGCAGGTGGACAAGGCCATCCGTGTTTTCGATCTGCAGCTGGATCCCTCCAGTCACCGCGTCACCATCGAGGATCAGCCGGTGGACATCGGCCCGACGGAGTTCAAGCTCTTGCGCTTCTTCATGTCGCACCAGGAGAAGGTGTTCACCCGTGATCACATCCAGGACCAGGTCTGGGGCGGCAATGTGTATCTGGAAGAGCGCACCATCGACGTTCACATCCGCCGTCTGCGCAAGGCGCTCAGCTCGGTGCCCAACACCAGTATCGACTACTCGCGACTCGTGCAGACCGTGCGCGGGGCCGGTTATCGCTTCTCCGTGAAGCCGGCCTGACGTTCCCTTGGCGCGGCGCATTCGCTATAGTGAGCCGCAGCTTCCAAGACCTCCGGGAAAACCGCCTTGCTCCGCGAATGGCAGATTGAACTCAAACGGCTCCTGCTCGTCCTGACGGGAGCCCTCCTCGTCGGAGCTCTCTTCGGAATCACCGTCGAAGCCATCGCACTGGCGCTTGCGGGCTACCTGGCACACTCCTTTCGTCAGCTGTACATCTTCCAGCGCTGGCTGCGTGACATCGCGCTGGACAGCCAGCTAGAGCCGCCGGAGAGCTCCGGAGTCTGGGGGGAAATCTTCGATGGCATCCACCGTCTGCAACGGCGCGAACGCGAAGCGGCGCTCTATCTGAAGAACATTCTCGACAAGGCCCAGGAGTCCTCGGCTGCCCTTGAGATGGCCGTGGTCATGATCAATGCCAAGGGCAATCTGGCGTGGTGGAACAAGGCGGCGGAAATGCTGCTGGGTTTTCGTCAGGGGCAGGATCAGCAACAGAGCGTGACCAATCTGCTGCGCGAGCCTCGCTTCATCGAGTACTTCGAGAAGAACAACTACACCGACCCACTGCGCATCCCCTCCCCCGCCAACAAGAAGCAGATGCTGGAATTCCAGATCACCCTGTTCGGCGAAGGCGAACGACTGATGCTGGTGCGTGATGTGTCCCAGATGCACCGGCTCGAATCCATGCGCACCGACTTCGTCGGCAACGTCTCCCACGAACTGCGCACGCCCATCACGGTCATCAATGGCTATCTCGAAACCCTGCTGGATCACCGGGATGCAGTGGCGCCGCGCTGGATCAAGCCCCTGGAACAGATGCACCAGCAGGCCCAGCGCATGGAGAACATCGTGCGCGACCTGCTGACCCTGACGCGTCTGGAAACCAAGGCCCTCCCCCGCGTGCAGGACGAGATTCACTTGCCCTCCCTGCTGCGGGAGGTCAAGAACGAAGCCGAACTGGCATTCGCTGCCAAGCAGCACCACTTAGAGCTGACGTGCGAGGGGGAGTACCGGCTGCGCGGCAGCATGAACGAACTCTACAGCGCCGTCTCGAATCTGGTGTTCAATGCCGCGAAGTACACACAGGAAGGCGGGGAAATCCACATACGGCTGGGCAAGTCGAGCAGCGGACTGTCCATCGAGGTGAAGGATAACGGCGCGGGAATCGAGGAGCATCATCTGCCGAGGCTCACCGAACGCTTCTATCGCGTCGACGAGAGTCGCTCCACCGATACCGGTGGCACAGGTCTGGGACTGGCCATCGTCAAGCATGTGCTGGCGCGCCATGGCGCCACTCTGCAGATTGCGAGCACTGTCGGGGTCGGCAGTCGCTTCACCTGTCACTTCCCGGCCGAGCGGGTGCTTGCCGATGCAGCCCCAGGCACTGCGCTGAGCGCGAGCGCCTGAGCCCCACGCGTCTTCAGAAGTTCAGTTCCAGACCGATCCCTACCTGATCGGTGCGCTGCGCACGACTGTCAGCCCGGGTAGCCGTCATGAAGGTGAACCAGCGGAAATCGCGGTTGACGATGTAGTCGACGCCGAGCGACGTCTGCCGATTGCCGTCACGACGCTGCTCGGAAGCCCCTGTCTGCGCCTTGTAGACCAGCTTGCCGCGGGTCAGGGCCGCGCTGACGAACAGTCCGTCTTCCTTGCCTCGCGTGTTGGTGCCGTTCTCGGAGAGCTCATACAGCAGGCCCAGTTGCAGGCCGCCTTCGCGGTACTGCGTGACGAAACGGAACACGTCATTGTTCAGCACATCGTTGTCGACCGCGACCCCGACATGAACGTGATCGGTGTCGTAGGCCAGGGACGTGGACGTGCTCTTGGTGGCGCGGTCACGCAGACTGTCCTGCCCATCGATGATGGCACTGTAACTGAAGGTGAAGCCCGCCAGCCTTGGGCTCACATAATTGACGGTGTCGTTCGGACGATTCTCGCCCACGACCAGGGTTCGCACATCGCCCTGCATGTCGTTGAACAGGTCGATGCGCAGCTGCAGCAGCTTCATGGGCGTGTCATTGCGCCCGGCAAAGAGGGTGCCCCAAGGGGAGCTCACACCCGCCCAGGAGTTGCGCTGAGTGAAGATGCGGTCGTTGAAATCCTGCTTGTTCGGGTTGATCTGGTACTCCGCCTGGTAGATGAGATCGATGCCGTCGGTGACAGGGATCTCACCTTCGAGCCCGATGCGCGACGCATGACTTACGACATCGGAATTCGAGCCGCGGTTGTCCGGCATGTTCAGCACGGGGGCCAAGTTGATGCGGCCATAGAACGCGGGCAGCAGGGAGCTTTCCTGCGCCTGCACGCTGTGAGCGGGCAGCCAGATGGCTGCCACAAGAAGTGGAATGCTGCGTTTGCTTGTCATGAGTACTCTCCGGTACGACACGGCCATTGGCCTTCATTCAGGTACTGGAGACTATATTACCAAAATGTGACATTCGCATGACAACATGACAGCCACGTGAAACATTCGTGACAAATCACCTATAGCCTCATTCGAGCCGCACGGTTTTCTCGAGTCCGTCCAGCCCCAGATGACGCACATCGGTGCCCTTCACGAGATAAATCACGTGCTCAGCGATGTTCTTCGCGTGATCGCCCACGCGCTCCAGTGCCCGAAGTGCCCACACCACATTGAGCACACGCGTGATGCTGCGCGGGTCCTCGATCATGTAGGTGATCATCTCGCGCATGGCAGAGCTGTACTCGAGATCCACGCTGACATCCTCGCGTGCCACAGTCAGGGCTGCATCGATGTCGTAACGGGCAAAGGCGTCCAGTGCCATTGATACCATGCGACGCACATGTTCGCCGATGTGGCGGATCTCGACATACCCCTTGGAAGATTCGCCCTGCTCCGTCAGTTCAATGGCAAGCCGCGCGATCTTGGCAGACTCGTCACCAATACGCTCAAGATCGTTTACCGCCTTGATGATGGAGAGCACCAGTCGCAGATCGCTCGCCGCAGGCTGGCGGCGGGCCAGAATGCGATTGCACTCCTCGTCAATCTGCAATTCCATGGCATTGATGGCTGCATCATCCTCGCGCACGAGAGCACCAAGCCCGCTGTCGGCGGTAATGATGGCATCAATGGCATCGCTCAGCTGCTTCTCGACCATGCCGCCCATTTCCAGCAGATTGTTCTTGATCTCTTCGAGATCGGCATTGAACTGCTGAGAGATGTGATGGCTGTGTATTTTGGCATCTTTGTTCATGATTGACGTCCTTGCGTCTGCCTCAACCGTAGCGGCCAGTGATGTAGTCTTCGGTCTGCTTTTCGGCAGGATTTGTGAAAATGGTGTCGGTGCGGTCAAACTCGATCAGCTTGCCCATGTACATGAAGGCGGTGAAATCAGACACGCGGGCCGCCTGCTGCATGTTGTGGGTCACGATGATGATGGTGTAGCGATCCTTCAGATCGTTGATCAGTTCCTCGATCTTCAAGGTGGAGATCGGATCCAGTGCTGACGCGGGCTCGTCGAGCAGCAACACTTCCGGTTCCACGGCGATGGTGCGCGCAATCACAAGGCGCTGCTGCTGACCACCGGACAGACCGAGCGCGCTTTCGTGCAGACGGTCCTTCACCTCATCCCACAGCGCGGACGCCTTCAGGGATTTCTCGACACTTTCATCGAGTATGCGCTTCTTGTTGATGCCCTGGATACGCAGGCCGTAGGCGACATTTTCATAGATGGATTTGGGAAACGGGTTCGGCTTCTGGAACACCATGCCAACCCGGCGGCGCAGATCGGCCACATCGACGGAGCGATGGTAGATATCCTCGCCGTCCAGCGCGATGCTGCCCTTGATCTGACAGCCGTCCACCAGATCGTTCATGCGATTGAAACAGCGCAGCAGCGTGGACTTGCCACAGCCGGACGGGCCGATGAAGGCGGTGACGCGCTGACTCGGGATGCTGAGGTTGACCGAGCGCAGCGCCTGCGCCTGTCCGTAGAACAGATTCAGATCGGTGACGCGCAGGCAGCAGGGCAGTTCCTCTGCACGCAGGCCGCCTTCGTGCCCGCCGATCTTGGACATGTCGATCTTCTTGAACTTCGACCGGCTGGCCGTCGCGTATTCGGTATTTGACTCGGTCATTGCGTCAATTCCATTGCAGTTGCAGTCAGTGTAACAGCACTTCAGATATCCAGGGCTTTGTATTTTTCACGCAGTCGATTGCGGATCGACACGGCGAGCTGGTTCAGCAGGGCAATCACCAGCACCAGCAGCAGCGCGGTGGCGAACACCAGCGGGCGGGCCGCCTCCACGTTCGGACTCTGGAAGCCCACGTCATAGATGTGAAAACCCAGATGCATGAACTTCTGATCCAGATGGAAGTAAGGGTAGTTGCCATCCACCGGCAGCGCCGGGGCCAGCTTCACCACCCCCACCAGCATCAGCGGGGCCACTTCACCAGCAGCACGTGCCACCGCCAGGATCAGGCCGGTCATCATCGCCGGGCTCGACTATCGAGTTGCTCAAAATCTACCTCCGTTAGGATCACTGCGTCTGCCGCCTGACCCTTAAATCGAAACAAAGTCTCCACCAATACTTTGCCCTCGGTGTAGCGCAGTTGTCCATCAGTGTCGTAACCATACTGAC
>JALREE010000302.1 GCA_023256835.1 Pseudomonadales bacterium
CGCGCGACAGCCTGGTGCTGATGGACGAGGTCGGTCGCGGCACCAGCACCTTCGACGGACTCTCCCTGGCCTGGGCCAGCGCGGTGCACATCGCCGGCAAGTTGCAGGCACGCACCCTGTTCGCCACGCACTACTTCGAGCTGACGGCCCTGCCCGAGCAATACCCCGGCATCCACAACGTGCATCTGGACGCCGCCGAACATCAGGACGGCATCGTCTTCCTGCATGCCGTGAAACCCGGACCGGCCAACCAGAGCTACGGCCTGCAGGTGGCGCAGCTGGCGGGCGTGCCGGCCTCGGTGATCCGGCAGGCTCGGGAGCGGCTGCGCCAGCTGGAACAGGACAGCGTCAACACGCTGCGTGCCACACCGACGCAGGCGGTCAGTGCCCCGCTGCAGGCCGATCTGTTTGCCGCCTCCCCTGCGCACCCCGCGCTGGATCTTCTCAAGACGCTGAATCCCGACGACTTGAGCGCACGCGAGGCCCTGGATCTGGTCTACCGGCTCAAGGCACTGACTGACAGCGAATAAGCGATATCGGAAAAAGGATTTTCCTTGTGCGCGGCAACCTCCTTATAATTGCCGCACTTTTTGACAGGCCCGCACTCGCATGCCCTGGTGGCATGCCTGGCTCTACATTGACGGAGAGATCATGACATTTGTTGTTGGCGAAAATTGCATCAAGTGCAAACACACTGACTGCGTGGAAGTCTGCCCGGTGGATTGTTTCTATGAAGGTCCGAACTTTCTGGTGATTCACCCTGACGAGTGCATCGACTGTGCGCTGTGTGAGCCCGAGTGCCCGGTGGATGCCATTTATGCCGAGGACGAACTGCCGGAAGACCAGCAGGTGTTCCTGGCGCTGAATGCCGAACTGGCCCAGAAGTGGACGAACATCACCGAGATGAAGCCCGCTCTGGAAGATGCCGAGAAGTGGAAGAACGTGCCCGGTAAACTGCAGTACTTGATCAAGGATCCAATCTAAGTCTCTGATTGAAAACGAAAGGCAGGGCTCGAAGGAGCTCTGCCTTTCTTTTTTGCAGTAGGAGCTGGCTTGCCAGCGAAGAGTTCGCCTGCAAGCAGGCTCCTACGGGGCGGCGATTCGCCTGCAAGCAGGCTCCTACGGGGTGCTGATTCGCCTGCACGCGGGCTCCTGCCATCTCCCTACCAGCTTTCCCGGCTGAAGCCACTCTCCCCCGCCATCTGACGCAGTCGCTCCAGCGCCTCCAGCTGAATCTGTCGCACGCGCTCCCGGGTCAGGCCGACAGCCCTTCCCACTTACTCCAGCGTGCCGCACTCGAATCCCAGAAGGCCGAAACGCCTGGCGATCACTTCACATTGCCGGGCGGAAAGGGCCTGCAGCCAGCCCTGCACGCGGTCGCGCACTTCCTCCGCCTGCAGGATGGCCATGGGGGCCTTGTCGGCATCGTCCGGCACCGCCTCGAGGATGCTCTGCTCCTGGCCGAACTGCACGGGGCTGTCGATGGAGATGACAGGTTCATTCACGGCCAGCAGATGCCGCACGCTCGCCGCCGGCTTGCCGAGGTTCTGCGCGATCTGCTCGGTGGAGGGGGACTGGCAGTGCTGGCGCGTGACGCGGCGGGATTCCCGCAGACAGACATTGAGTTCCTTCACCACATGGATGGGCAGGCGAATGGTGCGCGTCTGATTCATCATGGCGCGTTCGATGTTCTGACGGATCCACCAGGTGGCATAGGTGGAAAAGCGAAAGCCTCGTTCGGGATCGAATTTCTCGACAGCACGCATCAGACCCAGATTGCCCTCCTGCACCAGGTCCAGAAGACCCATGCTGCGCGGGGCATAACGGCGGGCAATGCGCACCACCAGGCGCAGATTGCTGACGATCAGGCGACGTCTTCCAGCTTCGTCAGACTGTCTGGCCAGACGGGCGCATTCCTTTTCCTCCTCGGCGCTCAGCAGCCGGGCATGGCCGATATCATTCAGGTAGAGCCGTGTGCTGTCGGCCAGGGCCGGCTCAGTGGCAGCGTCGAGCAAGGCCTCTTCGGCCTCGTCTTCGCGCCCTTCGAGCGGCGTTTCGGCGCCATCCTGTTCATCCGTGTCGGTGTCGTAGTCGACAATCTCGTCCATAGTGTTCTCCTGATCTTCCGTGTGTTGGGGGGATTGAGCAGCTGCCTGCTGCCAGGATTGATGAAGCGAGGGGGATGCTAGCACCGGGTTTTCGCGACCAACAACGCCGAAACCCCGTCAAACAGGGGATTTTTTCGGGTTCGAAAGTTCGCCGGAAAAAGGCGCGGAGCACATGAATACCGCACTCTCGCGTGCCTGCGGGATCAATCAGGAAGAAACGAGTGGTTTTTGATCAGGGGAGATAGCGGGCCGGGTCCACGGCAGCGCCGTCGACCCTGACTTCAAAATGCAGCAGCTCGGCGCCGCGGGAGTCCCTGCCCACTTCGGCGATCTTGTCACCGGCACGCACACGGGCCCCTTCCTGCACCAGCATGGCGCTGTTGTGGGAGTAGGCGCTCAGGTGGCGGGCGCTGTGGCGGATGATGATCAGATCGCCCTGCCCCTGTATGCCCCGGCCGGAATACACCACATCGCCATCAGCGGCCGCATAGACGGCATCGCCTTCCCGGGCGCCGATGTCGATGCCCCGGCTGGTGGCACTGGAACTGGCGCTGAAGGAGCGCAGTACGCGCCCCTGCACCGGCCATTGCCAGGCGATGTCATCCACCACCTTGCTGGGTACATTGCCTGTGCGGCGCTCGGGGGTGGGATCGACCGCACGCGTGGCCGGTGCCGGCGCCGCATCGCCCGCAGGCGCGGCCGGCAGGGCGGGCACGGCCGCCACGGCGTTGCTGGAGACCCCGGAGATGTTCACCGTCAGTTCCTGGCCTGGATAGATCGTGTACGGCGGATTGAGATTGTTCGCCAGCGCCAGCGCGCGCACGTCCACCGAATACTGCCAGGCGATGGAATACAGCGTGTCTCCGCGCACCACGGTGTGGCGTTGTGCGCCAGCGGCTCCCTGACTCGAGGGAGCCGGAGGGGCGCTGAGAGCCGGAGTCGACGTGCCGCCCTGCACGGCAGCGGGTGGCGGCGCACTGGACGGTGCCGGCGAGCCATCCAGCGGCGCGCGTCCCAGCGTGCTGCGACGAATGCCGGAGGGTTCGTTGACCACGTTGACACTGACCCCCGGTGCTGGCTGCACTGCCACCCCGGCGGCAATCGTGCGAGCGCCACTCGAGGCTGGCGCACTGCCGGCCCCTGCGGCGGACGAGCTGCTGATGGCCCCCGTGGCCGTCGACACGCCGGTGGTGGAATAGATCGGTGGGGGTGTGCGTTCCAGCACCGCGCTCTGATCTTCCAGCGGCGCCTGGTAATTACCACCGCAGGCCTGCAGCAGCACGCCAGCGAGGAGCAGGCCGTGGCGCAGGTTGCGCCTGTCTGACAGCAGCACTTGTCTTGCCATGAGGGTCCTCATCTACTTGTTCCTGCCGGCGATTCTGGCAAAGCCGGCGACGACTGCAAAGCCCAGTGCCAGCATCGCCGCCACCAGCAGCACGGACACGGACTCGCCCGTGGCAGCCGTGTAGCCGGACGGACTCAGATACTGCGCCGCCGCCCCTTCCGGCCTCAGCTTCCAGGGCCACAACACGATCACCGATGCGGCCAGCATACCGGTCAGGAAGGCATACGTCTGCTGACGAAAATAGAAAAACGTCCACGAGAGCAGGTGGGAAAAACTCAGCAGACCGACGGCACACCCGCTGGCGAACACCAGGATGAAGTCGAATTGCAGGGCACGCAGCGCCTGCAGCACGTAGTCGTAGACGCCCAGGAGCAGCAGGACATAGGCGCCGGAAATGCCGGGCAGAATCATGGCGCAAATGGCCACGGCGCCGCAGACGAACAGCGACGCAAGACTGGTATTGCCCTGCAAAGGGTTGGCGAAGGAAATCAGCAGGGTGACAAACACACCCAGCGCCAGCCAGCCCAGCTCCCGCAGATCCCAGCGCTCGACTTCACGCCGCAGATACCACGTGGAGGCGAGCACCAGGCCACAGAAGAAGGCCATGATCAGCGGATACTCATGTTCCAGCAGATACAGCACTGCCCCGGCGCTGACGTAGAGGGCACTGATGATCCCGAGCAGAAGGGAAAGCAGAAATCCCCCGTTCACCGCACGCCAGAAACCGGCCAGCCCCAGTCGTCGCCAGGACCACAGGTTCACCGGGTTGAGGTGGCGCAGCGACTCGATCAGCTCTTCGTAGATGCCGGCCATGACGGCGATGGTGCCGCCGGAAACTCCGGGCACGGAATCGGCCACGCCCATGGCCATGCCCTTGAGCAGGGTGACAGCGCGTGACTTGAGGGTGGCGGGTGAACGGTGATCGACTTTGGTCTGCATGATTTCCTTGCCTGGATCAGGCATGCACGGCACCGATGAACAGCGGCACGAAACGCACCGCTGCCACCACCTGGGTGTGAAATTCGTCGCCGCTGCGCGTGATCAGCCGCAGCTCCTGCACATCGTCGCCGCCCACGGGAATGATCAGGCGGCCGCCGTCGGCCAGTTGATTGAGCAATTCCTGGGGCACCTGCTGCGGCGCTGCGGCCGCGATGATGGCATCGAACGGGCCCTTTTCCTTCCAGCCCAGGCTGCCGTCATCGTGCTTGAAGTGGACATTGTGCAGGCCGAGCAGACGCAGGTTCGCCCGCGCCTTGTCCAGCAGCGGCTTGATGCGTTCGACGGAATAGACCCGACGCGCCAGCGGGGCGATGATCGCCGTCTGATACCCACAGCCGGTGCCGATTTCCAGCACATTGCCAAGCTTGCCGTCGACCAGCGCGGGGTGATTGTTGAGCACCGCCTCCGTCATGCGCGCCACGATGTAAGGCTGGGAGATGGTCTGGTTGTAGCCGATGGGCAGCGCCACGTCCTCGTAGGCACGGTGCGCCAGCGCCTCTTCCAGGAAGATGTGGCGTGGCGTGCTGCGGATCACGTCCAGCACCGCCCAGTGCTTGATGCCCTGCTCGATCAGCCGCCCCACCTGACGCTCTCTGGTGCGCTGGGATGTCATGCCGATGCCGGCAAGATTCACATTGCTCACTCTTTCGCTGCCTCTTTCAAGAAACACACTTCCCGCAACACAGCCGTGGCATAGGCGCCGGGCGGCAATGCAAACTCGATGATCAACTCGGCGGAGTCGACGAACTCCCAGCGCATGCCTTGCACCAGCAGTCGCAGCGCGCGCCGCTGCTGACTCAGACCCGCTTGCGCCAGCCCTTCGCACAGCGCTGGCCACTGCGCGCAGACAGATTCTTCCAGGCCCCGTGCCGCAGCGCTGCTGCGCAGCTCGCCGGCACCCCACAGCGGCCCGGTGGGATGGATGTCGAAGGCCTCAAGCCGCGCCTGCAGCTGTGACGTCCAGTCCACCTCGGAAAAGACAGTGTCACTGCCTTGCAGATTCCAGACGTCGCCTTCCAGCCGGCTGTCCCAGCACTGCTGTTCGATGCGACGACTCAGCACGGCATTGAACAGCTGCGATCGAGCGGCCGACAGCAACAGTCCCCGGCGATGGCCGCGTGGCAGACGCAACTCGCCGCTGAAGAGTCGCTGCGCCTGGGCCACGTTGTCCTGCTCGCGACCGAAGCGCTGCTCGCCGAAATAGTTCGGCACACCCCTGCCGGCTACGTGTTCCAGCCTGGCACTCAGCCAGTCCTGCAGCGCACTGCCGACGCCTGGCGCGCTGCCAGCGGGGACCTCGGCATGCCAGGCCAGATCCCGCAGGCGCAGACGAAAACGGTTCACCCGGTGGCTGCCGCGTCGCAGCTTGCGGGCATTGCGCGTCTGCGCCAGCACCTCGATGCCGCGCGCCGGAAAGTCTGTCAGGTCCAGTGCCACCGGCACCGGCTGATACAGACTGAACCACTGTTTACACACCCCTTGGCGATCCTTCAGACCACAGTAACCGACGTCGAACTCGCGGATGCCGGCGCGCTGAGCCAACAAGCGCACGACATCCTGGGTATTCACTCCAGTCTTGCGCAGGTGCAGACACAGGTGCTCCCCTTCCCCGGTCAGCGCGAAGCCGAGTTCCTCGCTCACCTGGAAGTCAGCCGGAACCCGCTTGAAGCCGGCCTCGACCGCCGGTGCCCCGAAGGCGAACGCGAAGCCATCCAGCGCCGCTGGCGTCATGCCTGTGCAGGGTCGCGGTGCAGCAGCACGACGGCGTAGGTGGCGATCCCTTCGCGTCGGCCGACGAACCCCATGCCTTCGGTGGTGGACGCCTTCACATTGACCTGCGCCGGAGTGATGCCCAGCAGATCCGCCAGTCGGGCCTGCATGGCGGGGACGTGCGGCGCCATGCGCGGTGCCTGGGCCAGGATGGTGATGTCCACATTGCCGGCCTGCCAGCCGTCCTGGTGCATGTAGGCCACGACGCGCTGCAGCAGGATGCCGCTGTCGATATTGCTGTAGGCCATGTCGGTGTCGGGAAAATGCCGCCCGATGTCACCGCGCCCCAAGGCACCTAGAATCGCGTCGCACAGGGCATGGACGACAGCATCGCCGTCCGAGTGTGCCAGCAGGCTGCGATCATGGGGCAGTGTCACTCCGCCCAGCACCAGAGGCTTGTCGGGCAACAGGGCGTCGGCGAAACGATGGGCGTCATAGCCATGACCGATGCGCAGTTGATTCCACATGCGTGTCGAACTCCTCGTTTACCCGGCAGCCGAGGCGCTCTCGCGCTGCTGAGCCGCCAGGATCAGTTCCGCAAGGAGCAGGTCCTCCGGATAGGTGATCTTGATATTGTCCCCGCTGCCTCGCACCAAGCGTGGCGCATGCCCCGCCAGTTCCATGGCCGCGGCCTCGTCGGTGATGGGCACGGCAGCCCGCACCGCTTCCTGCAGCGCCTGGCGCAACGCGCCGACACGAAACGCCTGGGGCGTCGCCGCCTGCCACACATGGTCGCGTGGCAGCGTGGCGACGATATCGCCCACCGCATTGCTGCGCTTGAGCGTGCTGCTCACCGGCACCGCCAGCAGACCGCCACAGGGGTGAGTCGCGATGGCCTGCAGCAGACGCTCGATGTCGGCAAGACGGACACAGGGGCGCACGGCATCATGCACCAGCACCCAATCCTGGTCGTCGGCCATCCCCTGCAAGGCGTGCAGTGCGTGGAGGACGGAATCGCTGCGCTCGCGTCCTCCCGCGCAGGTGCTCAATGGCAGCTGCGCGGGCAGAGTCTGGGCATGCCAGCAGGGATCTTCGGGGTGCAGGGCTACGAGGATGCGGCCAAGACCCGGGAGCTGCGCGAGGCGCAGCAGCGTCTGCGCCAGCACGGTGTGCCCCGCGAGCGGCAGATACTGCTTGGGCGTGGTGCCGCCCATGCGTGCGCCCACACCGGCGGCCGGCACGATGACCCAGAGCGCCATGCCGTGTCAGTCCACCACGATGAAGAGGGTCTCGCCCTCCTTCACCATGCCGAACTCGCTGCGAGCACGCTCTTCCACGGCATCCAGCCCCGTCTTCAGATCGAGCACCTCGCCTTCCAGCACCTGATTGCGTTCCGCGAGCGCAAGGTTTTCCTGCTTCTGCACATCCACCTGCGCCTCGAGCTCACGCAACTGGGTGACACTGCCCTCGCCCAGCCAGAGCTTGTATTGCAGGACCACCAGCACCAGCACCAACGCACTCATGAGTACTTTCATGGCTCTTCCATCCCGTGGGCTGTTCAGCCCGTGATGTGGCTGAACTCCTGGATACCGCGGTAGAGGGCGCGGCTGCCCAGTTCCTGCTCGATGCGCAGCAGACGGTTGTACTTCGCCACGCGGTCGGAGCGGCACAGAGAGCCGGTCTTGATCTGCCCGGCACCGGTGGCCACCGCCAGATCGGCGATGGTGGTGTCCTCGGTTTCGCCCGAGCGATGGGAGATCACGGCCGTGTAGCCCGCCTTCTTCGCCATGCGGATGGCTTCCAGGGTCTCGGTCAGCGTGCCGATCTGATTGAACTTGATCAGGATCGAGTTGGCGATGCCCTGCTCGATGCCACGGCTCAGGATGGCGGTGTTGGTGACGAACAGATCGTCGCCCACCAGCTGCACGCGATTGCCGATCTTGCGAGTGAGCTTCGCCCAGCCGTCCCAGTCGCTTTCGTCCATGCCGTCCTCGATGGACAGGATGTTGTAATCCACGGAGAGCTTCGCGAGATAGTCGACGAAACCGGCAGAGTCATACACGGCGTTCTCACCCTTCAGGTGATACTTGCCCTCGTGATAGAACTCGGAGGCCGCGCAGTCCAGGGCCAGACGGATGTCGCTGCCCATCTTCAAGCCCGCCTTGTCGACGGCGTTCAGGTGGTTTTCAGGGGCTGGGATGATGCGTCCGATAGGTTGATCGAACGTGTTCCCCATTGGGATATTGAGGTCTTGGTTAATCGGCATACACCCTCTTCTAGTGGTCAGTTTTGATTAAATCG
>JALREE010000352.1 GCA_023256835.1 Pseudomonadales bacterium
GCAGGTATCGGAGTGGACGCAGCCCTTCGACAGCGCGGCCGAGGCCATCACCACCGCCCTCACGGCCATTCGTTACGAGGGCATCGAGGACTTCTACGAGGACCCGATCTTCCGCGATCTCGAGCGCATGCGTCCGCACCTGCACTGAGGGTCTGGTCGGCGCGCCGCCGGCTTCCTTGACCCTCCCGGGGACTTCACGTATTTTCAGGCTCCCATCGTGCCGAGCCAGAAGAAGAACCCAGCGTGACGTCGATCTCCCGCAAAGCCCTGCTCCAGAACATCATCGTGGCTGCCGCCTTCATCAACGGCTTCGTCATCATGACCATCGAACTGCTGGGCGGACGGGTGTTGTCCCCCTACTTCGGCACCAGCGTCTACGTCTGGGGCAGCATCATCACCATCTTCATGCTGTCGCTGTCGCTGGGCTATCTGTGGGGTGGCCGGCTGTCCTCGCGCAACCCCAATCCTGATACTTTCGCGCTGTTCTTTCTGGCGGCCGCCATCCTGTCTCTGCCCATCATCTTCGTGGCCGAATGGACGATGACCCAGGTGTTCCTCAATGTGGAGGACCCACGCTACGGCTCGCTCATCGCCTGCACCTTGCTGTACTTCCTGCCAATCTTCTTCATGGGCATGGTGTCGCCGTACTCGATCCGGCTGCTCGTCAGTTCGGAAGAAAACAGCGGCCGCATGGCGGGCCTTCTGTATTTCGTGTCCACACTGGGCAGCGCGCTCGGCACGCTGATGACCTCGTTCTATTTCGTGCTCTGGTTCGAGATCGACACGATCATGTGGGGTTCGATCGCCGCCCTGCTGCTGTGTGGTGGTGCCATCGCCCTGGTGCATCGCCTTCCCGTGAATGAAGCCGCTGGAGTTCATCGCTATGAGAATTGAAGACATGGTTCGCCACTGGCGACAGTTCAGCCTCATGCTGCTGGCCCTGCTGGGCGTGCAGGCCCAGGCGGCCGAAGTGCTGCATGAGGAGCGCTCGGTCTATCGCAACATCTTCGTCACCGAGGAAGGCGGACGGCGCTGTCTGCTGTTCAATGCCGTGCGCGGCGAACGCAATCAGACCTGCATGAACACCCAGAATCCCCGCGAATTCGTCTTCCATTACGCGAAGATGACCATGGCCGGCCTGCTGGTGAACCCGAATCCACAGAACATCCTTATCGCCGGTCTGGGAGGTGGCACACTCCCCACCGCACTGCACGAGATGTACCCCAACGCGAACATCGAGGTGCTTGAAATTGATCAGGCCGTGGTGAACGTGGCGCGTGACTTCTTCCATTACGTCGAGAACGAGAAAGTGGTCACCCACGTGGTGGACGCTCGGGTGTTCATCAAGCGCGCCGGCCTGGCCGGGCGCAAGTTCGACTTCATCGTGCTGGATGCCTTCACCGGCGAGTACATCCCCGAACACATGCTCACTCAGGAATTCCTGGAGGAAGTGAAGCAGATCCTCACGCCGGAAGGCGTGGTGGTGGCCAACACGTTCTCCACCAGTGCGCTCTACGATCATGAGTCCGAGACTTACCGCGCGGTGTTCGGCGACTTCTTCAACATGAAGATGAGTGGCTCGGGCAATCGCGTCATCATCGCCCAGCAGCAGCCTCTGCCCAATGCGGCGGTGCTGCGTGCCAATGCCGAACCCCTGCATCCGGTGCTGGAGCCCTATGCGGTGAACATCCTCGAGTTTCCCCCGCGCATGAGCACACGCCCCGACTGGGACCAGAGCCGTCGCGTGCTCACCGACCAGTTCTCGCCTGCCAACCTGCTGGGCCAGTGAGCCCTGAGGGGGATGGCGCGCGCCGTCCTCCCAGTTCGCGGGCTAGTGGCTGCCCCGCCCCTGCCTAAGATCCTCGTCGTGAGTCTGTCGTTCCATGACGCCCGCGAGGTTTTCCATGCGCGCACGCTCGTCTTTGATTCGCCCAGAGCTTGCCCGGCAACGCCTTCAGCGACTCGGCCGTGACTCAGAGTGCCAGCACCCTGATCAGTCTGGCGGAGCAGGTCTACCCCTCACTGTTCGGCCAGGCCACGAGCTGGGGCAGCTACGAGGGCTTGTTCTACAAGTATTTCGCCAGCAGTGGCGTCTATGTGGGCATCAGCGGCGCCGATCTGTGTCTGATAGGGGGGCAGAGCCATCAGGGCAAGATCGCCGATGCCATCATTGTGCTGCAGGGCAGTTCGGGCGCGCCCGCCCAGCCCTTCAAGGACGTGGTGGCGGTGAAGAACACGGCGGATCTGATCCGTTATTTCCGCCGGATCACGGGGGATTGCGGCCTCACCAGCACACGGGGCAATTCGCAGTCCTCCGTGGCGCTGGAGGTGCTCGGAGCGGAAACGGTGAACGGCACGGCCACGGACAAGCTGCGCGTGACTGTCTCCGGTGGCACGCCGTGTGCGCCGCTGGCGTATGACATGTGGGTGGATGGAGCAGGGGTGGTGCGCAAGCTGCTGCAGGGTAGCGTCGAGTATCCGTATCCGATGTCCAATACCATCGGCGCCGGACTGGTGAGTGGCATGCTGCGGGCGCTGGCCGCCGCCGACACGCCGACGGTGAAGGCGGGGCTCAACAATCAGCTGGCCATCAACGCGGCCGTGACGCAGGGCACGCGCAACACGAGCATCAGCGGCATTGCCGTGCAGCAATACACGCTGACGATCGGAACCTCGGACAGTGCCAGTGTGGAACTGGACCTGAGTGACTTCGTCAATTTCTCCATGGCGACCCGCATCCGCAGCGTGCTGCTTTCCACCACCACGACCTTCCAGATGCGGGACATCCAGGTGCGTTGACCGTGCTTACTGCTCGCGGGTGCCTGTTACCAGAATCACCACACGGCGATCAGGCTGCAGACAGGCGATCTGGGCAGCCGCGGAGCCGGTGTTGCGGCAGTCCTCAGGACGCGTCACCGGCTCGTCGCTGTTCACGCCGCGGCTGGTGATGCGTGCCGCCGGAATGCCGGCAGACACCAGGTAGTTCCTCACGGCATCGGCGCGGCGCTGGGACAGGTCGAGGTTGTACTCGCGCGAGCCGATACGGTCGGTGTGACCGGTCACCAGCACCAGGTCGTAGTCCAGTGTGCGCATGTCGGCCACCAGTTTGTCCAGCGCGTCGCGGCCTTCCTGCTTGATCTCCGTGCGGTCGAAGTCGAACAGGGTGGCGGCGTTCAGCGTCAGCTCGATGGGCAGACTCGGTGCCGGTGCGGGGGCAGGCGCGGGTGCCGGAGCAGGCGCTGCCACGGGGGCCGGTGCCGGCGCGGCGGCCTTCGGGGCGCCGAAGCGATACACGAGGCCTACCGTGAAGGTTTCCACCTCGTTCTGCAGCATGCGGGTGTCCTCGAGCCCGTAGCGCTCGACTTCCGCCTGCAACGACAGCACCTCGTTCACGGCATAGCGCACGCCGACACCGTAATGCTCGTTCCAGCCGCGCTGCGAATCATTCACCAGGCCGGTGCGCAGGGCGGTGCCGCTGAAGCGCTCGTTGACCTTGGCATTGTTCAGACCCAGACGGGCGAAGGCCGACCACTGCTCGGTGAGCGGCAGGGTGCCGACCAGGTCGAGGGCGTAGCCACTGATGCGCCCGGCCTTGCCGTTCAGCGAGGCGGCCGGCAGCACGGTGCTGTCGAAGTCGAAGCTGCCGAGGTTGATGTAGCTGCCCTCCAGCGCGAAGTTCTGGTTGAAGCTGTAGCCGCCCAGGACCTTGAAGTGATTGTCGCGCTCGCTGGTGGACAGCTGATCGTAGCGATAGCCGCCGCTCGTGAGGCCGAGGCCGATGCTGGGGGTGTTGATGTCGGCAGTGACGCGGCCGGCACCCAGGCCGACGTAGAAGCCGGAGTCCTGTGCATTCGCACTCAGTGGCAGGGTGGCCGCCATGGCCAGCACCAGCGGGCTGATGGCGGTGTACTTCAATCGAAAGAGTTGGGACATGATCGCTCTCCTTGTGAGTGTTGATGCCTCGCAAGCCTACGCCATTTCGACGTCGGATTGTTGCGGCAGGTCAAAAATTAACCATTAGTCCCGCATATGCGTCGGGAATTCCTAGATTTGCAGTGCCAACCGCGTGGCCTGATCGATGGCGCGCCGGGCATCCAGCTCCACCGCCACATCGGCGCCGCCGATCAGGTGGAAGGGCTTGCGCAAGCCCTCCACCAGCTCGCGTCGGGGCTCCTGACCGGCACAGATGACGATGTGGTCCACCGCCAGCGTGCGCGGCTCGCCGTTGACACGCAGATGCAGGCCGGCCTCGTCGATGCGTTCGTACTCGCAGCCGCTGAGCATCTCCACTTGCTTCTTCAGCAGTCCCAGCCGATGAATCCAGCCTGTGGTCTTGCCCAGGCCGGCGCCGACCTTGGTCTGCTTGCGCTGCAGCAGATGAATCTGGCGGGGGGAAGGCTCGACGACCGGCGTGACGCCCTCGATGCCGCCCCGTGCGGCGAGATTCATGTCCACGCCCCATTCGCGCATGAAGGTAGCGATGTTCTGGCTCGGGCGTTCCACGCCATGGCTGAGCAGTTCCGCGACATCGAAACCGATGCCGCCGGCACCGATGATCGCCACGCGCCGGCCCACCGCAACCCGGCCTGCCACCACGTCGACATAGCGCAGCACGCAGGGGTGCTCGATGCCGGGAATGGCCGGCGTGCGCGGCGTGATGCCGGTGGCCAGGATGACGGCATCCGCGGGGCTGGCATTGAGTTCCGCCACGCTCACGGCATGGTTCAGGTGAACAGTGACCGCAAGCTCGGTCAGCCGCGTGCGGAAGTAGCGCAGGGTCTCGTCGAATTCCTCCTTGCCGGGAATGCGCCGCGCCAGATTGAACTGTCCGCCGATCTCGCCGGCTGCCTCGAACAGCGTCACCTGATGCCCGCGTTCAGCGGCGGTGACGGCGAAGGCGAGTCCGGCCGGACCGGCACCCACGACCGTGAAGCGGCGCGGCTGCGCGGCGCGGGTGAGCGTCAGTTCCTGCTCGTGGCAGGCGCGCGGATTCACCAGGCAACTGGTGAGCCTGCCGTTGAAGATGTGATCCAGACAGGCCTGGTTGCAGCCGATGCAGGTGTTGATGCTGGCGCTGCGACCGGCGGCGGCCTTGGCCACGAACTGCGGGTCGGCCAGGAAGGGACGCGCCATGGACACCATGTCCGCATCGCCGCGTGCCAGCACGGCTTCCGCCACTTCCGGCGTGTTGATGCGGTTCGAGGCGATCACGGGCACGGGAAGATGGGCGCGGAACCTTGCCGTCACCCAGCTGAAGGCGGCACGAGGCACCTTGGTGGCGATGGTGGGGATCTGCGCCTCGTGCCAGCCGATGCCGGTGTTGATCAGGGTGACGCCGGCCTCAGCCAGGGCCTGCCCCAGTTGCACGGTTTCCTCGAAACTGCTGCCACCCTCCACCAGGTCGAGCATGGACAGGCGGAAGATCAGGATGAACTCGGGTCTGACACAGGCGCGGATGCGGCGCACGATTTCCAGTGCCAGCCGCGCGCGGTTCTCGAAACTGCCCCCCCAGTGATCCGTGCGTCGATTGGTGCGTGTGGCCAGGAACTCGTTGATGAAATAGCCCTCGGAGCCCATGATCTCGACGCCGTCATAGCCGGCCTGCTGACAGAACAGGGCAAACTGCGCGAAATCCTC
>JALREE010000356.1 GCA_023256835.1 Pseudomonadales bacterium
CGCGCATGGCGGCCAGCACGCCGATGAGCAGGTGCGAGTTGAGCCCGTCGGCCGCCCCCTGGTCCATCACCCTGAGCACGGGCTCGTGGTCGAGCGCGAGCGCGGCCTCGAGTATGGCCGGGAACGCGTACTCGAACGACCGCCGCTGCGACAGCGCGAACGACGCGTAGTCGTCATCCATCGATGTGAGCAGCGGGCGGCGTTCCACGGGGCCTCCGGTCGGGTAGCCCCGGGAACACTACGGGCGCCCCATCACCGGGGCGCCCGCGGGATCGCTAGGCCGGCTTCACTCCCATGCGCTTGAGCCACCTGGCGTGCGACGCCAGGGCGCCCCAGAACGTGGCGTTGGCGTTGTAGCGGAAGCCATGCACGGCGCAGAGCTCCTCCACCACCGGCGAGATCTGCCGGTAGTGCACGTGGCAGACGTTCGGCAGCAGGTGGTGCTCCACCTGGAAGTTCAGCCCGCCGAGGTACCAGTTGAGCAGCCTGCTCTTGCGGCCGAAGTCGACCGTGTGCTCCACCTGGTGGCGCGCCCACTCGCGCGGGCCATCCTCCTCCGCCTCGGCGATGAGCTTGGCCTCGCTCGTGAAGTCGGCCTCCTCCACGCAGTGGGCCAGCTGGAACACCACCGCGAGGATGATGCCGAGGATCCACAGCGTCACGAAGGCGCCGAGCAGCACGCCCCACCAGGGCTGGAAGAACATCGGCAGCACCAGGAAGAGCCCGAAGAAGATGACCTTGGTGATGAGGAACTCCCACAGCGTTCCGCCCTTCGGGCGCTGAAGGGGCACGTGGGCGTTGGGACCGCGCACGAACATGGAGAAGTCACCCATCAGCACCTGGCGCGGGGCATAGAAGCCGTAGAGCATGAACATGTAGATGTGCTGCCACGGGTGCCAGGGGCTCCACGGCTGGTCCGGCGCGAACCGTGCCAGCGGCAGCTGCTCGATGTCGCCGTCCTTGTCCACCACGGTCAGCGCTTCCAGGCGTTTGCGCAGGTGACGCACACGGCGGTCGATCTCGCGCAGGCGCTTCTTGCCGTAGATGTACTCGGCGTTCTCGGAGCGGTCGCCCATGGCGGCAGCATCGCTGACCTGCTGGGTCACCTTGGGTCGCTCAAAGCGCCACAGCAAATCGAGCTCTTCGCGCAGGCGTTTCTCGCCCTCCACGGTAATGTAGTTGGAGATGCGGGGGCGGGGCTTGTTATCGTCTTGCATAGTGTCCTGGCAGGCAGGGCCGGCTCTTTGGGGCGAAGCGGAATTGCCCGGCACAATAGCCGAAATCCCCCGTCTTGGCATCACTCCAGCGGCAGCGTCAGCTGGCGGCGCTGTGGCTGATGCACATAGTCGGCGTCCTGCTCCTGCACGCCGTCGCCCTGTCCGCCTCCGCGTTCCAGACGTACACCAAGACCGATCAGCCTAACGGGCCTGTTGCCGCGCGCGTGTGCCTCACGGCACAGCAGGACATAGCCTTCCAGTTCCGTGGCAGAAGACATGGCCTCAATGGTGGTGGAAACGAAGTCATTGAACTTCAGCTTCAGGTATTTCTTGCTGACCCGGTACTCCCCCAGCACGCGAGCCAGGCGCACCTCCATCTGCTGATGCAGGTCGGGCAGTTTCGCCAGACAGTCTTCCAGTGTGGGCAGGTCCACTGCATAGGTATTCTCGACACTCAGCGACTTGCGTGTGCGGTCGGTATTGACTGGCCGCTCGTCGATGCCGCGACACAGACGGTAAAGGCTGAGCCCGAAGCTGCCGAAGTGCTCCGTCAGCGCCGCTTCGTCGAGACT
>JALREE010000036.1 GCA_023256835.1 Pseudomonadales bacterium
TGCGCGAATATGCCGAGAACGTAAAGACCAAAGGCTTCTGGGCCGGCATCCTGCTCTTCCCCATCATCCTCATGGCCGTGTTCTTCTTTCAGACCCTCCTCTCGCAGTCCACGCCCACCCGGCACTACCTGCTGATCGACCAGTCAGGCCTGTATGCCGAAGCTGTCGAGGCCGGCATCCGCCAGGAACAGCAGCGGCGCATCTTTCAGGAATTCGTGAATTACGTGGTGGAGAACCGCCGCGAAGCGAACCCGGAGCAGACGCCTGCCGGCGCCAACGCACAGATCGAGCAGATGCTGGATGATGCCGGCACCGACGAAGTGGCTGCTCTGGATGCCTGGCTGGAGAACGGCGGACTGGAATTTGCGCTGACGCTGGCAACGCCGTATCTGCGCGAGAACGCGCCGCCCTTTGCAGCACCCCGCGAACAGTTCGTCCCCGCACCACTGCCCGAAGGCATCGACCCGCAGGCAAGCCCGGCCACGATTGTGGAACAGCTGCGACCATGGCTCAGCGGTGAGCGCCTGGTCGAGGTCAATGGCGAACGCAGTCCGCTGTTCGCGCTGATTCTGATACCTGCCGAGGTGAACAGCACCATTCAACGGCCCGGGGTCACGCCTCCCGGCGCCATACTCAGTGCCAGCGGCATGCAGTACTGGGCGCGCAATCTCACCGACACCCGACTGTCGGCGGCCATTGAGCGCAGTATCAATACCACCATCCGCGCCAACGAGTTCACGGCGCGCAATGTGGATGTGCAGGTGGTGCGTGAAGTACAGCGCACCCGTCTGCCCATGAGCCGGCTCGACCCGAGCAAGGCCGAAGGCGAAGAGGCCGTGAGCGTGGCAGACACCTTCCGGCAGTGGGCGCCCGTCGGCTTTGTGTACCTGATGTTCATCTCGCTGATGCAGAGCGTGCAGTACCTGCTGAGCAACACCATCGAAGAGAAGTCCAACCGCATCATCGAAGTGCTGCTGGCCTCGGTCACGCCCCTCGAGTTGATGATGGGCAAGCTGTTCGGCATCGGCCTGTCCGGCATCACCACCATCGCGGCATGGCTGGGCACTTTCTTCCTGTTCATCGCGTTCTATCCTGGCGCGCAAACCGAGCTGCTTGGGCAGTTCTTCCAGGTTCTGCTCTCCTCCGATCTGATTCCCTGGTTCGTGTTCTATTTCCTGGCCGGGTATGCGCTGTATGCGGGCATCTTCCTGGCCATCGGCAGCCTGTGCAACACGCTCAAGGAAGCCCAGAGCCTGATGATGCCGATGATGATGGTGCTGATCGTGCCGCTGGTGACCATGACCTTCATCGCCCAGGACCCGAACGGCCCGGTGGCGCGCATCATGTCGTGGATTCCGCTGTTCACGCCCTTCACCATGATGAACCGCGCCGCGGCCCAGCCGCCGCTGATCGACATCGTCGGCACCACGCTGGTGCTGCTGCTGAGCATCCTGCTGGTGCTGTGGCTGTCGGGCAAGATCTTCCGCCAGGGCGTGCTGCGCACTGGACAGCCGCCGCGCATAGTCGAGATCATCCGCATGCTGCGGCACAAGCAGTGAGCCCCATCCATCAGCCACCCCGGAGACCCTGCCATGCGTGACCTGCTCGAACGTCGCAGCTTCCTCATCCTGCTGGGCCTCATCTCGCTGCTGTTCGCGCTGGTGCTGCGGCCGTTCTGGAGCGCGATCTTCTGGGCCACCGTGGTGACCGTGCTGTTCGCCCCCATGCAGGTGCGCCTGCTGCCGCGGCTGGGGCAGCGCCGCACGCTCACCGCCCTCATCACCCTGCTCACCCTGTCGGTGATCGTCATCATCCCGGTGCTGGCGCTGCTCTCGGCCTTCATCCAGCAGGGGGCCGCCTTCTACGCCATGATCGAGTCGCGCCAGATCGAGCCGGCGCAGTTCATCGACCAGATCGTCAACGCCTTGCCCTTCGTACCGGCCCTGATGGAGCGCACCGGCATCGACACCGACAGCATCCGCGCCTGGCTGGCCAGTTCCGCCACCGGCATCAGCGAGATCATCGCCCAGCAGGCCCTAGCCATCGGCCGCAACACCGTCAACTTCACCGTCAAGCTGGTGCTCATGCTCTACCTCACCTTCTTCCTGCTGCGCGACGGCGATCGCCTGCTGGCCCTGATGGACGCCGCCGTGCCCCTGAGCGAGACGCGCAAGCAGCTGCTGTTCCGCAAGTTCGTGGAGGTCACCCGCGCCACGGTGAAGGGCAATCTGCTGGTGGCCATGGTGCAGGGCGCTCTGGGCGGGCTGATCTTCTGGCTTCTGGACATTCCCGCGCCGATCCTCTGGGCGGTGGTGATGGCATTCCTGTCCATGATTCCGGCCGTGGGCGCTGCGCTGGTGTGGGCGCCGGTGGCGCTTTATCTCTATGCCACCGGCGCCTGGTTCGACGCCTCGGTGCTGGTGGCCTATGGCGCGCTGATCATCGGGCTGGCCGACAATGTGCTGCGCCCCATCCTGGTGGGCCGCGACACCAAGCTGCCGGACTACATCGTGCTGTTCTCCACCATGGGCGGCATCGCCCTGCTGGGCATCAACGGCTTCGTCATCGGCCCCCTGATTGCCGCGGTGTTCCTGGCCTTCTGGAACATCTTCATCGCCGACATCAAGCCGGCGCTGGCCGACGGATGAACACGCTGGCTGCCCGGGCCATGGTGGCGACGGCGCTGCTGGCCGGCAGCGCCCTGGCGGCCGCCGCGGACGCGCAGTTCTCCGAGTACTACACGCAGATGCGCCTGCTGGAGCAGCGCGAGCTGCTGTTTCACGAACTCCCGCTCTGGGCGGTGGTGCTGAACCTGGTGGCCGCCGCCACCAGGTTCAGCACCACCGCCCACAGCGGGATTTCGTGGAACAGCAGCTCGCGCTGCTCCAGCAGGCGCATCTGCGTGTAGTACTCGGAGAACTGCCCCTCGGCCCCGGCCGCCAGTGCGCTGC
>JALREE010000089.1 GCA_023256835.1 Pseudomonadales bacterium
CGGCCGACACTGGCATGCAGGCGCTGCAGGCCACCCCCGCGCACCGGGTGCAGCAATTTGCGCCATCCCCCTGCGCCAGAGGCCAGCAGCCAGAGTCCGCTCAGCGCGAGCAGTGCCAGCCATGCGGCCGTGATGCCCACGGCGGCGCGGCCGGGGTCATTCAGCAGGAAGGCGCGATGCAGATCGCGCATCCAGGTGAAAAAGGCGGAGGGCGCGTACGGCCCGAGGCGGGTGCCGCTTGCCGGGTCGACCAGGTCGGCACCCGGCTCGCCGTCAGCGCTGTAATAGACCACCACGGCGCCGGACGGCAGGCGATCGATCTGCTCCACGCCCGGATACCCGGCCTGCACCTTCGCGGCAAGCTCGGCAATGTTCAGTTCCCCCGGCGCGGGCGTGCTGACCTGCAGGCGTTCGATGGCAGGCTGCAGCGACATGATCGCGCCGCTCACCGCAAGCGCCACCACGAAGAGAGCGCCGGCCAGCGCCGGCAGCGAGTGCAGCGAACGACGCATGGGCAGCCGGGCCTAGAAGGAGTAACTCAGCGAGCGGACGTAGACGCGTCCGCCCACGGCCTTGCCCGCGCCCTCGGTGGTGAGCGGGATCGTGGCGTCGGCCCGGTTCTCGCGCTGCTCCTCGACCACGGAATCCACGCGAATGACATGGCCGGTGTCGATGAGGGCGTCATCGATGTCGGCCGTGATGGTCAGTTTGTCGTTGCTTTCCACGCTGGCGCCGGTCATGCCGTCATATTCGCTGCGCTTCTGCTTGCTGCCACGGGCCCAGTCGGAGAAGTGCTTGTAGTACTTGGTGGTCTCACCGGCGATCCAGAGGGTGCGGACATAGCCGCCGCTGGCGTCGACCAGATAGATCGCCAGATAGGCGCCCTGGCCGCGGTAATTGTTGAGCTGCGTCGTGATCGTGACTTCCCGCGCCTGGGCCGTCGCGCTCAGCAGCAAACCAAGCAGTAGGCTGAGGCCGCCGAGCCTGGCCAGGCGGCGAGCCTGGTGGCAGCCGTGGCTGAGGGACACGCGGGCGGGAGCGAGGAGGGACTTCAGTGCGGGCATGGTTCGGTTCCGTGGTGACAAGCGTCTGAGTCTGCATTGTGTCGCACAAGCGGGACGTCTTGCCTTGATCCATGTCTAGTTGCGCGGTGTTCCCGCGCGTGTGCACGACTACCCGCGCAGGGCGCGCGGTGGATTCTTTGCTAAGCTTGCCGGTAGCTGAACTTCCCCGAAGGGCCATCGCCGTGAACAAATCCATTCTCGTCCTCAGCCGCCAGTGCGGCGAACTGCTGCGCCAGCAGGGCGCGCGCGTGAGCACGGCCGAATCCTGCACCGGTGGCTGGGTGGCCCAGGCCATCACGGCCGTGGCTGGCAGTTCGGATTGGTTCGATGTCGGCTTCGTCACCTATTCCAACCTGGCCAAGCAGCAGGTGCTGCAGGTGCCGGCCGCGCTGCTCGAGGGTCCGCAGGCGCCGGGCGCGGTGAGCCAGGAGACGGTGCTCGCCATGGCCGAGGGGGCGCTCCAGCGCAGCGGGGCGCAGTATGCCGTCGCCACCAGTGGCATCGCCGGCCCGGGCGGTGGCACGCCGGCCAAGCCGGTGGGCACGGTCTGGATCGGCTGGGCCTGGCAGCCGCCGGGCAGTGCACAAGGGCACAGCCTGGCGCAGGTGCAGCGTTTCATCGGAGACCGCGAGGCGGTCCGCCGGCAGAGCGTCATCGCTGCGCTGGAGGGTCTGCTCGCGCTGCTGCGGCGTCACGGCAAGTGAAATCGGCAGCGGGCAGAAATACTGGTTGAATATACAGTAAGGCTTTGCTTTAATCGCTTCACCAACATCCCACTTACCACTGGCAGTCTTCCCGGGAAGCTGCCCTCAGCATCAAGGACGCCACAAGGACACCATCATGGCCACAGACGCAGTCAAAGACAGCAATCGCGAAAAAGCCCTCAACGCCGCGCTCTCCCAGATCGAACGCCAGTTCGGCAAGGGCTCCATGATGCGGCTGGGCGACAAGGGCCGGGAAGCCATTCCCGCCATCTCCACCGGCTCGCTGGGGCTCGACATCGCCCTGGGCATCGGCGGCCTGCCGCGCGGCCGCATCGTCGAGATCTACGGGCCGGAATCCTCGGGCAAGACCACGCTGACCCTGCAGGTCATCGCCGAATGCCAGCGCAAGGGCGGCACCTGTGCCTTCATCGACGCGGAACACGCACTCGACCCCATCTACGCCGGCAATCTGGGCGTCGATGTCGAGAATCTGCTGGTCAGCCAGCCTGACACGGGTGAACAGGCGCTGGAGATCTGCGACATGATCGTGCGCTCCGGCGCAGTGGATGTCGTGGTCATCGACTCGGTCGCGGCGCTCACGCCCAAGGCCGAAATCGAGGGCGACATGGGTGACAGTCACATGGGCCTGCAGGCGCGCCTCATGTCACAGGCGCTGCGCAAGATGACGGCCAACATCAAGAACTCCAACACCCTGGTCATCTTCATCAACCAGATCCGCATGAAGATCGGCGTCATGTTCGGCTCGCCCGAAACCACCACCGGCGGCAATGCGCTCAAGTTCTATGCTTCCGTGCGTCTGGACATCCGCCGCATCGGTTCCATCAAGGAGGGCGAGGAAGTGGTCGGCAGCGAAACCCGTGTGAAGGTGGTGAAGAACAAGGTGGCTCCGCCTTTCCGGCAGACGGAATTCCAGATCATGTACGGCACGGGCATCTACCGCATGGGCGAGGTCATCGATCTCGGCGTCAAGCTGAACCTCATCGACAAGTCCGGCGCCTGGTACGCCTACAACGGCGAGAAGATCGGTCAGGGCAAGAAGAATGCGGCCACGTATCTCGAGGAAAATCCGCAGCTTGCAGGAGAAATTGAAAGCAGGATCCGCGAACAGATGCTGGGCGGTGCCGCCCTGGCCGTGAGTGCGGGTGCCGATGAGACGGACGAGGTCGGTGAGTACGAATAAGGCGCTGGCCTTGAGTCTGCGCCGGGCGGCCATGGACTTGCTGGCCCGGCGCGAACACTCCCGGGCGGAGCTGCTGGACAAATTGCAGCGGCGTTTTCCCGATGCCGACGCGCTGCTGGCAGAGGTGCTCGAACAGCTGACGGCCGACGGTCTTCAGAATGACGAACGCTTCTGCGAGGCCTATGTCCGCTACCGGCGCTCACGAGGCGCAGGGCCCCTGTTGATCAGGCAGGAGCTGCGTCAGAAGGGCGTCGCAGCTTCCACAGTTCAGGTCGCGCTCGACCCGTCCGCCCCCGAATGGCTCGATACCCTGCACACGTTGCTGCTGAAGAAGTCCGGCGGCAGCCTCCCGCCCGCGTCCGAGCGAGCGGCCCGGCAGAAGCTCTACCGGGCCATGCTTGCCAAGGGGTATCCGGCAGACATGATTTCCCGCGCCTTTGGCGCAGCCAGCTGAGCTATACTGCCGCCTCAAAGCCGCTACAGCAGCCGCTACAACACCGCCAAGGCGGTCAGCGCGAGGTTCAGCCGCATGAGTCTGTTTCGTTCACGTCCCGCTCGGTTCATCCCCCTGTTTGTCTGCCTGGCCGCCAGCGCTCTGCTGCCCGGCACTGTCGCGACCGTGCGGGCGGCCGAGCTGCGCATCGCCTTGCAGGATGCCGAGTCCGCTGCACCGCTGGCCGATGCCGTGGTGGAAGTGCTGTTGCCAGCAGAGCTGCAGGCGGCGCACACCACGACGGGGGAATTCAGCGTGGACCAGATCGACAAGGAATTCGTCGCCAATGTCACCGTGGTGCCGCGCGGCAGCAGCGTCCGCTTTCCCAACAGCGACGACATCCTGCATCACGTCTACTCCTTCTCGCCCGCCAAGGTCTTCGAGTTGCCGCTTTACGGCAATGGTCAAAACATCGAGTACCAGCAGCTCTTCGATGTGGCCGGCGTGGTCGAACTGGGCTGCAACATTCACGACTGGATGCTTGGCTATGTCTACGTGGCGCAGACCTCGCTGGCCTTGAAGACGGATGCCCAGGGTCAGGCCACACTCAGTGGCGTTCCCCCCGGCACGCATGAAGTGCGTGTGTGGCATCCGCGTGCCAGGTCTGGAGCACCTGAACTGCAACAGCGTCTTGTCCTCGACGACGCCACCCCGGCCAGCCTGCGCATGGCCGTGACGCTGGATCGGGACAACCGCTTGCGTCGAGCACCCAACCCCACGCGCGAGCGCTATCGATGAAGGCCACCACGCCGTGAGCAGCCTCTTTGCCTTCCGCAGTTTCCGCACGCGCCTGCTGGTATTCCTGCTGGCTCTGCTGTTGCCGGTGCTGCTCGGCATCTATGTCTTCGTGAATCGGGAGAACAATGCCTACACCGACGACACCATCGACAGTTACCTTCAACTTGGTGCCGATGTCTTTGATTTCACAAGGGAAGAACACAAGAACACGCTGCTCACCATCACCAGCACGATGACCCGTGACTGGGGCTTTCGCAACGCCTTCGGCACGGGCGATCCCTTCACCATCATCGACGCCGCCGACAATATCCTGATGCGCTCTCTCGGGGCCGCCGACATGATGCTCATCGCCTCCATGGAGGGCGAAGTCATCATCGACACCCGCATGCAGGGCTTCGAGAAGCTCGAAGGTGAATGGCGAGCCCTGATGGATGCGGCGGCAGCCTCCAGCGACGGCATTGGCGATGCCATCATCACCGTGCAGGGCATCCCGTATCAGATCACGGTCATCCCGCTGTTTCTGCCCACGCCGGTGGCCTGGATCTTCGGCGGCTTTCCCCTGGAAAACCGCTTCGCCGCCACGGTGAAGCAGAGCATCGTGTCCGATGTGTCCATCGTGGAGTTCACTCAGGACGCCTTGGCGCAGGCATTGCCCGAGGTGCACGTGATCGCCTCGACGCTCAGCGAGGCGAACCAGCAGTTGCTGCGCGCTCAGCTGCAGCAGGCCGGTACCACCAGCACCGGCACCCAGCGTATCGCCCTGAGCGATGGCGAGTACGGCACCCTGCTGCGTCCCCTCTATGGCCAGCCAGGCGACAGCCTGCAGATCGTGGCCGTCATCCAGAAGTCCTACAACGAGAACATGGAGAACCTGGAGGCCTTCCAGAGTGTGCTGCTGCAGTTCTACCTTGCGGTGATCGCCATCAGCCTGATTGCCGTGATCCTGCTGGCGCGTTCGGTCACCAGGCCGATCCTGAATCTCGCGCGGCGCGTGCGGCGCATCGAGGCCGGCGATTACGGGCAGGCGGTGGCCGTCACCAGCCAGGACGAGATCGGGCAGCTCGCCGGCTCCATCAACACCATGGCGGCCGGTCTGGCCGAAAAGGAAAAGGTGCGGGACCTGCTCGGCAAGGTGGTATCGCATGAGATCGCCGAGGAACTGCTGAGCAAGACCATCGCCCTGGGGGGCGAGGAGCGCGTCGTCACCGTGCTGTTCGCCGACATCAAGGGCTTCACCTCGCTGTGCGAGAACCTTGCGCCCGAGGCGGTGCTGACCTTGCTCAACCGTTATCTGAGCGAGATCACCGAGGTGATCGAACGCCATCACGGCGTGGTGGACAAGTACACCGGGGATTCGGTCATGGCGCTGTTCGGCGCACCGCTGAGCCGTCCGGGCGATGCGAGCAATGCCATCGCCACGGCGCTGGCCATTCAATCCACCATGGCATCGCTCAATGCGGCGAATCTGGCCCAGGGCATGCTCGCCATCGAGGCCGGCATCGGTATCCATACCGGGCTGGTCGTGGCCGGCAATCTGGGCTCAAAGAACCGTCTGAACTACACGGTGATCGGGGATTCGGTGAATCTGTCCGCGCGACTGGAAGGGCTGACGCGCCGCTATCACGTCCCGAACATCGTCAGTGAGGCGACACGACTGGAGGCGCCGGGGTTTGTCTACCGTGAGCTGGATCTGGTGCGCGTGGCCGGCAAGAAGGAACCGGTGCGCATCTTCGAGGTGCTGGGCCGCGAGGGCGAGGTGAGTGCGCAGGTGCTGCAGGAGGCGGCCGCCTTCGCGCAGATGCTCGCATATTACCGAGCCCAGGACTGGCAGGCCGCCATGCGCGAAGTAGAAGCGCTGCTGGCGGCGCAACCCGAAGGCGCACGCGAGCACAGTGTGTACGGGGTGTATGCCGCACGCATCGCCGCGCTGCGCGATGAGCCGCTGCCGCCGGACTGGGATGCCGTGCACACCTTCGACAAGAAGTAAGAAAAACAACAATATCAAAAGGATGAGCCATGAAGCTGATCAAGCCGTTCAATGCATTGCGCCCCCGTCCCGAGCTGGCCTCCCATGTAGCAGCCCCGCCTTACGATGTCCTGAACCGGGAAGAAGCCTTTGCCATGGCCGCCGGCAATCCGCTCAGCTTCCTGCGCATCAACAAGCCCGAGATCGACGTGGACCCGTCCATCGACGCCTTCGACCCTCGTGTCTACCAGCGCGGCGCCGATAATCTGCAGCGCTTCATCGCCGAAGGCATCCTGCAGCGCGATGAGCGCAGCACTTTCTATGTGTACAAGCAGGTGATGGGCAGCCACGAACAGATCGGCCTGGTGGCTGCAGCCTCCGTGGCGGCCTATGAACAAGGCCTGATCAAGAAGCACGAGTTCACGCGGCCCGACAAGGAAGACGATCGGGTGAACCACATCCACACGCTGGGCGCCCAGGTGGGTCCGGTGTTTCTGACCTACCGGGCGCAACCGCAGATCGACGCGCTGATCGCCGGCATCGTGACACAGACCCCGGAATACGATTTCGTCTCCGACGACGGCAATCGCCACGTGCTGTGGGTGGTGCGGGATGACGCCACTGTCGCGCAGTTGCAGGCCCAGTTCGATGCGGTGGACTGTCTCTATGTCGCCGACGGTCATCATCGGTCGGCAGCCGCCCAGCGCGTGAAGGAGCTGCGACGGCAGGCGGCCGCGGCGCCCACGGGCGAGGAATCCTGGAATTACTTCTCGGCTGTGATCTTCCCCCACAATCAGATGCAGATTCTCGATTACAACCGCGTGGTGAAGGACTTGAACGGCCTGGATGAGGACGAATTCCTGGCCCGCCTTCAGCTCTGCTTCAAGGCACGCTTCAGCCGGGAAGGGGCCGTTAAGCCGCGCAAGGAACACGAGTTCAGCATGTATCTGGGCGGGCAGTGGTATGTGCTGGAAGCCATTGAAGGGCTGTGGAATGACGCCGATCCCGTCGCGCGACTGGACGTGAGCATTTTGCAGAACAATCTGCTGGCCCCGTTGCTGGGCATCGCGGACCCGCGCCGCGACAAGCGCATCGATTTCGTGGGTGGCATCCGCGGGCTGCAGGCGCTGCAGCAGCGCGTGGATTCAGGGGAGTGCAGGGTGGCGTTCGCGCTCCATCCCACCTCCATCGTGAGCCTGATGGCGATTGCCGATGCCGGTGAGGTGATGCCGCCCAAGTCAACCTGGTTCGAGCCCAAGCTCAAGAGCGGCCTGTTCGTGCATGTGTTGGATTAGCGCTCCGCCCTGCAGGCCGAGCTTGCTGTAGGACCTTGCTGTAGGAGCTTGCTTGCAAGCGAACAAAAGCTGGTTCGCTTGCAAGCAAGCTCCTACTAGCCCGAATGCGCCCCGTCCCGGTACTGGGTGGGCGTCACGTGGTGGATGTCCTTGAACGCCTTGTTGAATGATGAAAGTGCCGAGTAGCCCACGTCGAAGGCGATGTTGGCGATGGGTTCGCGCTGCTCCGGCGGCAGTTCCAGCCGTCGGCAGGCCTCGGCAATGCGGAACTCGTTGAGGAACTGGTTGAAGTTGCGATAGCCCAGTTCCTTGTTGATCACCCGGCGCAGCCGGTATTCCTGCATGGACAGCCGCTGTGCCAGCTCGCCGATGGTGAGCCCGGGCCGTGCGTAGAGTTTCTCCTCCCGCAGCACCGTGAAGATGCGCTGCACCATGGCAGTGTTGTCGGACTTGCGCGTGGCGCTCGGCACCGGGCTCAGGCGCACGGGCTGCTGTTCGCGTGGCAGCACGATCACCTGCAGTGCCTCGCTCTCCAGGCGCATCACCTTGACGTTGAACCACAGCGTGATCAGGAACATGTAGCCGAACAGAAACTCGTTCGGGACGATGGGCAGCGCCACGCCGGAGTAGGTGTGAGCCGCACGGATGAAGCCGTTCATGAGGATGGCTGCCACCAGCACGCCCATGGCCGGAATGAACGGCACCCGAATGCGCCGCCGCGGTTCCACCAGGTCGCTGCTCAAGCCCTGGAAGGCCATGAGGATGGCGTGGCCGGAGAAGCCCAGCATCACGAACTGGGGAATCACATAGGTCATCACATATGTGGCGCTGAAGTCCGGCGCATTGCCGATGGTCAGCGAGCCATAGGTGCGCAGGCCGAGATAGCTCACCACCAGCGCCCAGATCCAGCGCGGCACGGTGGCGTTGTCCACGAACAGATAGCGTGAGGTCAGCCAGAGGATGGCGGGTGCCAGTGTGGCCGTGCGATAGAACACCTGGGTCAGCACACCATTGACGTGAGTCACCGGCAGATAGGTGAGGACATGGCAGATCAGGCAGACGGCGTAAAGCGCGAGCAGGCGGCCGATCAGGTGCTGGCGATGGTAGAGCGCGAAGAAAAACGTCATGAAGGCGAGTTGGGAAATGGCAAGCCCGCCAATGATGTAGAGCGTGACGTTCATGGGAAACCTCGTCAGGGTGTCATTGTTGTTATGCGGCCTATAAGGCCACGAGCGACGAGGACTTGCAAGCCAAAAAAATGCCCGGCAGCAGTGGAGGAAAGGACACTGCGGCCGGGCACCAAAGCCCGTGGAGATGGCGATCTACAGGCTTATTCGCTCACGTGCACCGTGATGTACTGGTCGTGGTACAGGCCGCCGTCATCGGCACGGCCCCACAGCACATAGGTGCCGGGCGTGTCGAAGGTGACATGGGTGCGGTACATGCCGTCCTCGGGCACGGGGGGTGGCGTCCACAGCGCTCCCCAGGGGGAGTTGGCCGAGGTGCGGGTGTCTTCCCAGGGCTTGATCTGGGGCGGGTCGAAGGTGGCATTGCCCTCGCCTCGGTAGATGTTCCAGGACAGGAACAGTCCGTTGGTCTTGCCCACCGTGGTGCGGCGCGGCGGCTCCATCCAGCGGGCCAGGCCCTGCTGTTCGATGCGGTTGATGGACGCGGCACGCGGCTTGGGCAGGCCATCGTCCAGGACGTGGGCCTCGACCAGCAAAGGCTCCCCTACACGAACGCGGCGCACGATCTGATCCCCGGTGCGATCACCCTGCACGGTCAGCACCGGCGCGATATTGGCGCGGGATTCCGGGCTGCTGGTGCCGGCCCCCAGCGAGCCGGTTTCGGAGGCGATCACCACGTTGTCGATCACGTAATCGCGCGCCAGCGTGGCGTAGGCGGTCTTGGTCACGCCGTTGACGGACACCGTCCAGGCGAGTTCCTTGTCGCCCCAGTCCGCAGGCACTACCACCTCGAAGGTGAAGCGGTTGCGGCGGGGCAGGAAATGGGTGGGCTGGCCGCGATCGGCATCGCCGGGCGAGAAGAAATTGGCTTCGCCCACCGGGATCTTCATCTCTTCTTCCCAGTTTTCGTTGTGGTAACCAAAGATGAAGCTGAACGTGCCGTCGTCGTTTTCCCACCAGCCTTCATAGGCGGGTTCCACGAACTGGCCCTTGCGATAGCTGGGCTCGGCGGCCTGGGTGGTCAGGCTGAACAGCAGTGAAAACAGCAGAAAGAGCGGCATGGCCGCGGTGGAACGACGAGCGAACGTGAACATGGCAGACCCTCGCGGTGGCGCATCACCCGGCACTGGGCGGGTGTGTGCAGTTTTTGTTGTTGTGCCAGCCGGCCTGGCAGCAGGCTGGTGCGAGGGAATCTAGCGGGGCACGCTGGGGGCTGTCTGCCGCGAAGTGAACAAGTTTTGACGAAAAATGAAGAATTGCGCTTCGTACAGTAGGAGCTTGCTTGCAAGCGAACCGTTCGCCTGCAAGCAGGCTCCTACGGGATTGTCGGTTCGCCTGCAAGCAGGCTCCTACGCCATCACGCCACCGTCTGTGCGCTGGTCTCCAGCAGCTGCGGGGCCTCGCCGTTGATGGCGATCTGACGCGGCTTCATGGCCTCGGGGATCTCGCGCACCAGGTCGATGTTCAGCAGGCCGTTCTCCAGCGTGGCGCCGGTCACCTTCACGTGGTCGGCCAGCTGGAACACGCGCTCGAAGTTGCGGCCCGCGATGCCCTGATGCAGGTAGTTGCGCTCCTTTCCGTCTTCGGCTTTCTTGCCCTTGACGGTCAGGGTCTGGCGCTCGGACTGGATCTGCAGCTCGGCATCCACGAAGCCGGCTACGGCCATGGTGATGCGGTACTGATCCTTGCCCAGCAGTTCAATGTTGTACGGGGGGTAGCTCGGCTGGCTCTGCTCGCGTTGCGTCACGGAGTCCAGCAGGGATGTCAGGTGGTCGAAACCGATGGTGGAACGGTAGAGCGGAGCAAAATCAAATGTACGCATGGCAAATATCCTCGAAAGCAATATTGGTTGGGGTTTGGTGAACGCACAGAGGCTGTCGCGTTCTGTGGCCGGCCTCGCAGGAGCCCCGGCCACGTCGCCTATTTGCGGACGCCAATCTGCTTTTCAAGGGCGCAGCTTCAAATCACGAGAAGCGCCATGAACTCATGCACCGGCATGTCCGCCAGCGCCTGCGGGTCATTGCACAGCGCCACAAGTTGCTCCACCCGGGCTGCAGGCAGGCGCGTGGCCAGGTTGCGACGGAACTTCTCCTGCAGCAGCGGGATGCCCTCGGCACGACGGCGTCGATGCCCCAGCGGATACTCGACCTCCAGCTTCGGCGTGCTGCTGCCATCGTGGAAGAACACCTGCAAGGCGTTGGCGATGGAACGCTTGTCCGCCTCCCGGTACTCGCGGCTGTAGCGCGGTTCCTCGACTACTTCCATCCTTTCGCGCAGCTGGTCGATGACCGGGTGTGCCTGGTGAAAATCGTCCTCGTAATGCTCGGCTTCCAGCGCTCCGAAGGCCAGCGGCACCGCCGTCATGTACTGCAGGCAATGGTCGCGGTCGGCGGGATTGTTGAGCGGGCCGTGCTTGCTGATGATGCGGATGGCCGACTCGTGGGTGTGGATGACGATGCGGGCGATCTGGTCCAGCCGGTCCTTCACCAGCGGATGCAGTTGCACGGCGGCCTCGGCGGCTGTCTGGGCGTGGAACTCGGCCGGGAAGGCGATCTTGAACAGAATGTTCTCCATCACGTAGCTGCCGTAATCCCTTGTAAAAGCTAATTTATTCCCCTTGAACGAGACATCCTGAAAACCCCAGGTCGGAGCGCTCAGCACGCTCGGGTAACCGATCTCGCCGCGCAGGGTCAGGTCGGCCAGACGCACGGCGCGCGAGGTGGCATCACCGGCGGCCCAGGACTTGCGCGGGCCCGCATTGGGAGCGTGACGGTAGGTGCGCAGGCTGGAGCCGTCCAGCCAGGCCTGGGAGAGGGCGTCGATGATCTGCGCCTGGCTGCCACCCAGCATCGCCGTCACCACGGCGGTGGACGCCACCCGCACCAGCAGCACATGGCACAGGCCCACCCGGTTGAAGCTGTTTTCCAGCGCGATCACGCCCTGGATCTCATGCGCCTTGATCATGGCCGTCAGCACATCGCGCATCAGCAAGGGCGCCTTGCCGGCAGCCACGTTGAGCTGGGAGAGGTAATCCGCCACGGCCAGGATGCCGCCCAGATTGTCAGAAGGGTGGCCCCATTCCGCCGCCAGCCAGGTGTCGTTGTAATCCAGCCAGCGAATGAGGCAGCCGATGTCCCAGGCCGCCTTCACCGGGTCGAGCCGGAACTGCGTGCCCGGCACGCGGGCGCCGTGAGGCACTACCGTGCCCTCCACCAGCGGGCCGAGCAGCTTCGTGCATTCAGGAAAGCGCAGGGCCAGCAGCGCGCAGCCCAGGGAATCCATCAGGCAGAGGCGCGCGGTGTCCCAGGCCTCGGCAGAGGTGATCTGATAGTCCGTGACGTAGCGCGCGATATCGACGAGCTCGCGGTCCGGGTCAGGGCGGGCGTTGAATTGCACAGTGGCGGACATCGGGAATTCCTCGGCAGGCAATGAGTTGGCGCCATGGTAGCCGAAAAGGAGGCTGAAAAAGACGGCAGGCGCCGTGGCAGGTGCGTTGTTCGTGGCCTACGCTAGAGGTGAACACAAGGAAGGTGTTGGCAAGCCTGGCAAGGATGGCAGGCGGGTCGGGCTGCATCCGGAACTGCTTCCTTCGCGATCGCAGGCCCACAGGGGGGCAGCGTTGCTGCCCCCGACTTTTTCAGCAGTTCGTCTGCACGCGTCACTCCTCCCGCGTGAAAAGCTCATCCAGCTTGCGTTCCCAAGCCAGATAATCCAGCGCCTCATACAGCTCGGCGCGCGTCTGCATCGTGTCGAGCACCGCCTTCTGATCGCCGTCACGCAGAATGCTCCCATACACCAGCTCGGCCGCGCGGCTCATGGCGCGGAAGGCGCTGAGCGGGTAGAGCACCATGGCCACGCCGGCCGCCGCCAGTTCGCGTGTGTTGAACAGCGGGGTGGCGCCAAACTCGGTGATATTGGCCAGGATCGGCACGGGCACGGCGGCGCTGAAACGGCGGTAGTCCTCGAGAGTGGTGATGGCCTCGGGAAAAACGGCATCCGCGCCTGCCTCGACGCAGGCCAGGGCCCGCTCGATGGCGGCGTTCAGGCCCTCCACCGCGATGGCGTCGGTGCGCGCCATGATCACGAAGTCGGCATCCACACGGGCGTCCACGGCCGCTTTCACACGGTCCACCATCTCCGCACACGACACGATGGCCTTGTTCGGCCGATGGCCGCAGCGCTTCTGCGCCACCTGATCCTCCAGATGCACCGCCGCCGCGCCGGCCTTCTCCATGGCCTTGATGCTGCGAGCGATGTTGAACGCGCCGCCCCAGCCGGTGTCGATATCCACCAGCAGGGGCAGGTCGGTGGCGCCGGTGAGGCGGTCCACGTCGGTCAGCACGTCATGGAGACTGGTCATGCCCAGATCGGGCAGGCCACAGGAAGCATTGGCCACGCCCGCGCCGGAAAGGTACAGCGCCTGATGCCCCGCGCGTGCGGCGAGCAGCGCGCTGTAGGCATTGATGGCGCCGACGATCTGCAGGGGGCTGTTGGCACGCAGGGCAGCGCGAAAGCGTGCGCCGGCGCTGGAAGTGGCGGCCATGAAGGGCACCTCGGGCTGGGTTGGAAAGTCTGGCGGCACGGTAGCCCAAAGCAGGGGGGGATGTAAATTCGGGGTGGCACGGGACCGCCGCAGGAGCTTGCTTGCAAGCGAACCCGCGAATCCACTCCCACGGCGCATTCCTGCCAACTGAACTACATTCGCATTACCTGTCCTGGTGCTATTTGCTTCGAGAGAGTGTTCGCTTGCAAGCAATCTCCTACGGGGTTCGCACCGAGGCTCCACGGCCAATGGCGTAGTAGGTCAGGCCGCGCGCGGCCACCTTGGCCGGGTCGTACATGTTGCGGCCATCGAAGATCACCTTGTCGCGCAGCGCCTGCGCCAGCTGGTCGAAGTCGGCGGCGCGGAAGTGCTGCCACTCGGTGCAGATGATCAGCGCGTCGGCACCCACCAGGGCCGCGTCCCGCGTGCCCACCAGGCGCAGGTCGGGGCGGTGGCCGTAAATCCTTTCCACTTCCTGCATCGCCTCCGGATCATAGGCCTGCACCTGGGCGCCGGCGGCCCACAGCGCTTCCATGATCACGCGGCTCGGCGCCTCGCGCATGTCGTCGGTCTTGGGCTTGAAGGCCAGGCCCCAGACGGCGAAGGTCTTGCCCTGCACATTGCCCGCGTAATGCCCCAGCACCAGCTCCACCAGGCGCGATTTCTGCGCCGTGTTCACTGCCTCCACGGCATTGAGAATCCGCATCTCGCGGCCAAGTTGCGCCGCGGTCTGGCTGAGGGCGCGCACGTCCTTCGGGAAACACGAGCCGCCATAGCCGATGCCGGGGTAGATGAACTGGTAGCCAATGCGCGGGTCCGAGCCGATGCCGTGACGCACCTGCTCGATGTCGGCACCGAGGATCTCGGCCAGGTTGGCGATCTCGTTCATGAAGCTGATCTTGGTGGCCAGCATGGCATTGGCGGCGTACTTGGTCAGCTCGGCCGAGCGGATGTCCATGAAGATCATGCGGTCGGAATTGCGGTTGAAGGGGGCGTAGAGGTCCAGCATCACGGCCTTCACCTCGGCTGAATCCGTGCCCACCACGATGCGGTCGGGCTTCATGAAATCGCCCACCGCCGCCCCTTCCTTGAGGAACTCCGGGTTGGAGGCGATGCGCACCTGCAGCGTCGAGCCGCGTGCGTCCAGCGCCGCCTGGGCTGCCGCGCGCACCTTGTCCGAGGTGCCCACCGGCACGGTGGACTTGGTGACGATGATCTTGTCACGCGTCATGCGCCGGCCCACTTCCGTGGCCACGGCCAGCACGTATTTCAGGTCGGCCGAACCGTCCTCGTCGGGCGGCGTGCCCACCGCGATGAAGATCACGTCGGCGTAATCGACGGCCGCCTGGGCGTCGGCGGTGAAGTGCAGGGTGCCAAGTGCTCGATTCTGTTCGACGAGAGAATCCAGCCCTGGCTCAAAGATGGGCATGATTCCGTCATGGATTGATGCGATCCGAGACGCATCTGAATCGATGCACATGACGCTATTTCCAGCCTCCGCCATGCACGCGCTACTTACAAGACCGACATACCCTGCACCGAAACAGGTCACTTTCACTTGGAATCCCCTCACGCACCACAGTCGAGGTGACTGTTGTCGGGGCCAAGCTAACGGCGTGCTGTTTCAGTGATATTGCTGAGGCATTGCGATTTATTGACAGTAGGACTTCGACCTCAGCTGTATAGCAGGAGGGTGATTGAGCGACGCTTTCGAGTATATTACGGCGGCTTTCAGGCCCGTCTCTGTGGAGAACCCCAAATGTTTCCCAGCCCAGTCAGTGTCGCTACACAGGAGGACTTCCTCCTTTCACTCGAATTCGATAACGGCGAAGAGCGCGTGCTCGACATGAAGCCCTTTTTGAACTTTGGGCTGTTTCGAGCACTGCAGAGTCGCGAGTTGTTCCAGCAAGTCCGTGTCAGTTTCGACTCCGTCGAATGGCCCAGAGGCATCGACCTAGACCCAGAATTTCTTTACCAGAAATCCACAACAAGGACCCCAAAATGTCAGTGAAAGGCATCGTACTGGCCGGCGGCAGCGGCACCCGGCTTTACCCCATCACCAAAGGCGTTTCCAAGCAGCTGTTGCCGATCTACGACAAGCCCATGGTGTTCTACCCGATTTCCGTGCTCATGCTCGCGGGCATTCGTGACATCCTGATCATCAGCACGCCCGAGGACATCGCCGGTTATCAGCGTCTGCTGGGCGACGGCGAGCAGTACGGTGTGCGCTTCGAATACGCCATTCAGCCCAGCCCCGACGGCCTGGCCCAGGCCTTCCTGATCGGCGAGCGGTTCATCGGGCGGGATCGCGTGTGTCTGGTGCTGGGGGACAACATCTTCTACGGCCAGGGTTTCACGGGGAAACTGCGTGAGTCCGTGGCGCGCCCCAGCGGTGCGACGGTGTTCGGCTACCAGGTGAAGGACCCGCAGCGCTTCGGCGTTGTGGAGTTCGACGCCCAGCGCCGCGCCGTGTCCATCGAGGAGAAGCCCGCGCAGCCCAAGTCCAATTACGCCGTGACAGGCCTGTACTTTTATGGCAACGATGTCATCGAGATCGCCAAGCAGGTGAAGCCCTCGGCGCGGGGCGAACTCGAGATCACCAGCGTCAACCAGGCGTATCTCACCCGCGGCGACCTGACTGTGGAAGTGCTGGGCCGCGGCTTCGCCTGGCTCGACACGGGCACCCACGAAAGCCTGCTGGAGGCCAGCATGTTCGTGCAGACGGTGGAACACCGGCAGGGGCTGAAGATTGCGTGTCTGGAAGAGATCGCCTGGCGCAACCAGTGGCTCACCAGCGAAGAGGTGCTGGCCCGCGCCGCGCCGCTGGCCAAGAACGGCTACGGGCAGTATCTGCAGGCGCTGGTGGCGGTGCGGTGACAAACCACGCGACGTCGAATTGAATCAAGCGACTGCAATGAAGTTGGGCAGGACCTGCGCGTTTCTGTCAAAACTCAGCACCTGAACACAGCCCGCCACCTGCGCCTTTCGCGCAATGAGAGCGTCCTGAAAGTCCACGCGAAGCAAAGGCAGTCATCGAGAGTTAGCGAGAGCATTAAAATCATGTTCGACCGCATTCTAGTCTTGCGAACATGACGCCAAGTCAGTTCAGACAGAAGTGTAATTCAACAATCAAAACCGGGGCTGTAGTCCAGTTTTGAATGGCATTAAGAAGTCAGGCAGGTCAGGGACTGGTTCGATTTCGAGTGGTACGTGCGCAAAGGCACACCTCTGAATCTGACTCACTTCCGCGAACGTGCTCGGCAGAGTGGCCATCTGAAGGCGGCGGCACTGGAGCCGTCGGAATTCCTGAGTGCGCTGCGTGCAAGGATTGCCACGCTGGATGTCGCTGCGGCACGCGAGGACATTGGGCGCTTCGTCTCTGACGTGGCCCCCTTGGAGATCTGGTCGCGAGGCTATTTTCTGGCGTTGTCTTAGAAGTTGCGTTTCAGTGGGGAGTAGCGAGACTGTTTTGTCGCGACAGCGTCCGGACGCCATACTCGCAGCAAGTCCTCCGGAGGCTCCAGCCATGTCCACACCAGCTCAGCCGAAATCCGAACGCATTGATGTCCGTGCCACTCCTGCCGTGAAGCAATTGCTGCAGGAGGCGTCGCAGGTGAAGCATCAGAATGTCAGCGAGTTTCTGCTGGAGGCGGGCATTCTGGCGGCCAATCAAACGCTGGCAGACCGTCGGCGCTTTATGCTCGATGATGCCCAGTGGCAAGCCTTCACCGAAGCGCTCGAGCGGCCGGTCGCGGGCTCTGGTGCCAAGCCTCGTCTGCACTCCTTGTTGAAAGAGCCTTCGATTCTGGAGTGAGCAGCATGTTTAATTCTGTAAGGAAACTGGATGCAGGCGACGCGACGGACCGCTTCGATTGTGGTCATCCCGCGCTCAATCACTACCTGCAGCGCTATGCCTGGCTGAACCAAACGGCCGGCATGGCGCAGACGTATGTCAGTTGCATTCGGCACGATGCTGCGCCGCAGGTGGCAGCGTGGTACAGCCTTGCCGTGGCAAGCGTTGAGCCCATCGACGCCACACTGCGCATGCGCCAAGGCGTTGCGCGTCACCCGATTCCCGTGATGCTGCTGGCGCGTCTGGCGGTGGATCTGCGCTATCAGAAGCGCGGGCTGGGCAGAGCGCTGCTCAAGGAAGCGGTGTTGCGCGCTGTGCAGGCCGCCCGGATTGCTGGTATTCGCGCGCTGCTTGTCCATGCGAAGGATGCTGCCGCGCGTGAGTGGTATCAGTCATGGGACTTTGAGCCGTCACCGACCGATCCGCATAATCTTTTTCTGCTGTTGAAGGACTGTCGAGTGGGTTAGTGTCGGGGGGCTTGCTGGTTTGCTAGTTCGCTTGCAAGCAAGCTCCCACGAAGCACCAACGTCACACCTTGAAGAACTCCCGGTACCACGCCACGAAGCGATCAATGCCCACCTGCACCGGCGTGGCGGGCTGGTAGTGCAGGTCCTCCACCAGGTCGGTCACATCCGCGTACGTGGCCGGCACATCCCCCGCCTGCAAGGGCATCAGGTTCTTCTTGATCTTCATGCCCAGTGCACGCTCGATGGCCTCGATGAAGTCCATCAGTTCCACCGGGTTGTTGTTGCCGATGTTGTACACCTTCCACGGTGCCGATGAGGTCGACGGGTCAGGGTGCATCCCGCTCCACTGCGGGTTGGCCCTGGCCGGATTGTCGATCACGCGCACCACGCCCTCCACGATGTCGTCGATGTAGGTGAAGTCGCGCCGCATGCGGCCGTGATTGAACACGTCGATGGTCTTGCCCTCCAGCGCGGCCTTGGTGAACAGGAACAGCGCCATGTCGGGCCGGCCCCAGGG